>DATHIG010000518.1:0-4713 GCA_035490035.1 Actinomycetes bacterium | reverse complement strand
GAGCCGGCGAGACCTAGAAGGCGTCGACATTGAGGAGGGGCTCCTTGATGCCGTCAGGGTCGTCGAGATTGTTCCAGTTGAGGTTGGCGGCGTTCCGCAGCGCCGACTTCACCTGCGAGGGGGACGCCCCAGGGTAGGTGGACTTGTAGAGGGCCGCCGCGCCGGCTACGTGCGGGCTGGCCATCGAGGTCCCGCTCAGCGTCCTGTACCCGCCCCCCATGTAGCTCGAGGAGATACACACCCCAGGAGCGATCAGATCCATGTCGCCGCCGTAGTTGGAGAAGTTCGCGAACGTGTCGTCCCGGTCCGACCGGCAGGTCGCCGCCGCCCCACCCCCTGCCCGGCCGTTGAAGTCGGCCAGGGCCGACACCGTGATGACCTCGTCATAGGCGGCCGGGACGACACTCCGGGCGTTGGCGGAGGCGTTCCCCGCAGCCACCGCGTACGTCACGCCCGCCGCGACCGAACGGCAGACCGCGTCGTGCAGCGCGTCGCCGGTAGAGCAGCCAGCCCCACTCGGCTCCGAGCCACTCCCGCCCAGGCTCACGTTGGCCACCTCGATCGTGCCCGCGTTGCGGGTCACCCAGTCCACCCCGCAGATGACGTTGGACCACGAGCCGGACCCCGACGCGCTCAGCACGCGGACCGCCCACAGCCGGGCACCGGGGGCGACGCCGACCACACCGGCGCCGTTGTCACGGGCGGCGGCGATGCCGGCGACGTGGGTGCCGTGACCGTTCCGGTCCTGGTAGCCGCTGCCGTTGCACGCGACCCCACCGACCACGTTCAGGTCGGCGTGGCTGGTGTCGATGCCGGTGTCGAGGATCGCGATGTCGACGTTGACGCTGCCCGAGCCGTTTCCCGACACCGCGCTGGACCGCTCGCCATCGACCCGGTTGATGCCGGTCGGCAGCGTCTGGGCGGCCAGGTGGACCTCGCGGTCTTCGACCACAGCGGCCACGCGCGGATCGCCCCGCAGGGCGCGAACGGCGGCCGACGACAGCGTGGCGCTGTAGCCCTTGATGGCCGCGCTGTAAACGAACCCGACCTGGGCGTGCTGCGCGTTGGCGTGCGCGTTTGCGACCGAGGCGGGACTGGCGACAGAGTCTTTCAGCACCACGATGTAGCGCCCGCTTGGCGCCCCCCGGGCGCCGGCCGCCACCCCCAGCCCACCAAGGATCGCGGTGATGGCGAACACCACGACCAGACGCTGCCGCATGGACGCTCCTCCTCCGGCGGCCGGCAAGGCGCGAACATGCCGGACCGCCCCGAACCATCAGATGCGCAGCGACTCAATACGATCCCGCATGAATCGGTCAAACTCGCGGCGCTTCGAGGTCTCAGGGCCATGTTCGGCCCCATCGAGCTGCGGGCGTGGTCTCACTCTGCGGCACGCTCGCCGTACCGCCGCGTTCGCACGGCGCGGTGGTTGGGCGGGGGTGCTGGTGACGACCATCCCTCCACCCCTGGCGTCGATGAACAACCTCGCCGCAGTCCGCTGCAAACTTGAGGACTGCAGCCATTGCTCGACGTTCGTTTGCCCTACGGCTGTCCGATGGCTCCCGGGTCCTACCGACCGGCTGCGGGACGGCGAATGCGACCCGGGGAGACGGAACCTCCGCGTGCTACGCAAGCGTCGGCATGGTGGATCTTTATGGACTGCGGGGCTGTGGCCCGACCGTGACGAGCCAGCTCACGATCACCACTTGGCAATAAGAGATGCTCCCGCCGCTGGTTTCGCAGCGGGAGCACCGGTACAGGTGTATTGGACTACCGATCCGTGCTATGCAGACCCGGTACTACGTCTGTTTTTCAGGCCCCACAATCGAAGGGTCAGAGCTCTCGCCGGTGTGCTGCAGCGGGTTCGTAGAACCGGTGGTCATCATGATGGTGACGCTTGCTGGTCAGGGCGTCGGCTCGCAGTCCGGCGTTACGGGCTGCTGGCACGGTTGGCGCCGATCTGGCTGATGATTCCGGTGTTGTCAGCCATGGCCGGCAGGATCTGCAGGCACATGGCCAGAACGATGCCGAGGACGATGGCAAGCACCGTCCGGACCGATGCGCGACGGCTGGACGTCATTTTCTCCTCCTTTCTGATGGTGGGCCGATCATTGGTCGACTGCACCAGCCACTGGATCGCGGCAGGTGGCGGGGGCATGATTCGAGGCTGGCGGTCCGGCCGGGGTTCGGATTCCGGTGGTGGGTTGCGGTTGGGTGGCCTGGTAGGTGAGGGCGAACAGCAGGGCGGCAACCAGCGGAATGGCAGGGATGTGCCACAGGAAGTCGAAGGCGCTGTGGACGGCGAGAGCGGCCAGGCCAGCGGCGGCGCCCGCCCACAACTCCGGGGACGGGGCGGCCGCCCGGGCCAGCCAGACGACTCGGGCGGCGGCGATCAACAGCGCGAGCAGCAGGACAAGACCAACCGCACCGAGCTGTAGCAGCGTCTGCAGGTACTCGTTGTGGGCGTACGGGACCGTGACCTGGCCCTGATCCGACCTCCAGGTGAGCGATACCTCGCCCGGGCCCACCCCTGTGAGCGGCCGCTCGGCGGTCAGCTTCAGCGCCGCCTGGGTCAGACCCGCGCGCGCGGGTGAAGCGACCGTCAACCGAGCGCGGCTGATGGCCCCGACGGCATTCCCCTCGGACCAACCACCCACCCCGAGCACAACCAGGCCCGCGACCGCCATGGCCACCACACTCAACAGGAGCGCGCGATGGTTGAGCCAGGCCATGCAGGCCGCCAGCACGACGCCCGCCAGCAGCCCTGCAGCGGCCAGCGCAGGACGCGGGGAGGCGGCGGCGGGAATCGAGGGGCTGAGCGCGGCCAAGGCGATGGCAGTCGCCAGGGCCGGGCCGGCGGCTGCCCGAACGGTGCGTCGCAGGCCCAGCGCGCCGACCAGCAGGACCAGCCCAACGGCCAGGGCGAAGAAACCGGCGCGGCTGAGGGTCGCCCCCAGTCCCACTCCAAGAATGGTGGCGATCACCGCTCCAAGCGCCCTGTGGGGCGCGGCCACCAGCCGAGCCAGAGCGAGCAGGGTCAGCGGCGCCAGCAGTCCCGCGGCGGCGTTGGCGTAGCTGAGGGTGGTCGCCGCCCGCCACAGGTCCTGCGCCGGCAGGGCAAGATTGATCTGCCGCCAGGCGACCCCGACCCAGCCGCTCAAGGCGACCAGCACGCCGATACCCAGTGCGGCCCCGGCCAGGGCCTGACGCTGAGGTGCCGTGGTCTGGCGGCAGATGAGCACCACGGCGACCATCCCCGCCAGCAGCGCGACCGTTGACAGCGCAGGACGGGGTGAGCCAGTCACCGTGGCGCTGATCACCGCCCAAGCGGCCAGCCCGGCCGCCCCAAGAACCGGGGCGGCGATCGGACCCATTGGCATCCGCTGAATGCGCGCCGCCCACACCACCGCGATGGCCAACAGGGCGGCCACCAGCCGCTGCCCAGCGGCCAGGAAGCCACCCAATGCCGTCGTCGCGGCGGTCAAGGTCGCCACAACCAACAAGCTGGGACCTGACAGCATCCCGGCCGACTGTTCTGGCCTTGCTGCCACCATGGCACCCATGACCCAACCCCAACTGATAGTGACATCCGTCTGGGCCAAGGCTGATCGCCGCAGGTATCAGGGCCGACACCGGCCGGCATCGGTGCCGCACCCGCCCGATCACGATCTCGCCACCACCGGTCGGTGTGTAGCTGGCCCGCCGGATTGCGTGTGCCGGGCGTGGACGCCGGAAGCTGATCGGCGCCGGCCACGACCTGGATGAGCAGACTCTGACTCCGGTTGCCAGTGGTGCCCGTGCCGATACTCGGGTCAGTCGGTGATCGCCGGGATGACTGCCTCGCCGACCAGGTTCTGAGCGTCGTAGCGGTGGTTGGCGGCGTCGGAGGTGATCACCACGACCAGGTCCAGCTCAGGGATGACCTGGAGGAACTGGCCGCCGAAGCCAACGGCCAGGAAGCTTGGGTGGCCGTGCTCGCTGGTCACCCACCATTGGTAGCCTCATTGGATCGTCGAGCAACAGGAGGTTCAGCCGGCAGCCAGTGGCTTCCGAAGATCAGAGGCGGCCGCCACCTGGCGGCCGCCTCTGTCGATCCCGCGAGGCCCGGCTACCAGGATCCACCACCGCACCGGGTGGTCAACTCGGCAGGCAGCGGGTCATCCGGCGCAGCCACAAACGTGCCGCTGGTGGTGTCCACTTGGCGGATCAGCAGGCTGCCGACCCAGCGGTAGCTGGTCTTGGTCCAGGTGTAGGTGGAGCGGCCGTCGGGGTGGTCGACTGTGCGCTCGACGCCCCAGAGCGCGAGCAGGCGTCGGCCGTGCCGGTCGGTGCCCTGGCAGTCGAACCCTTCGGCATGCCCAACCGACGCGCCGACCGCGAACCGCAAGGGACCGCTGCCGGCGACCCGGACCTGCCGAATATCGCATCTGGCCAGCGCGAAGATGTTGTAGGCGTCGTTGGAGGCGCCCCCGGTGGAGGTGACTAAGCCTTCGTCGCGGCCGTCGTGGTTGGCGTCGACCGCGCGGCGGGCGACCAGCCCGTTGGAGCCGATCCAGTCCGAGGTGTTGTCCAGCGCCAGGTCGGCGATGCCGCCGGTGGCCAGCACGATGCGGACGTGCCAGTGTCTGGGCTGCCCGGCCGCGTCCAGCTCGGCGTAGGCCAGCAGCTGGTCGCGGGCGTGGTCGCCGTCGAAGTCGCCGGCGATCCTGGAGA
>DATHIG010000517.1:0-3637 GCA_035490035.1 Actinomycetes bacterium | reverse complement strand
TCCTCACCGCCGTCCAGACCTACGTGCAGCAGCGGCAGGACGAGACGCTGCGCGAGGTCTACGGCTGGATTCTCGGCCGCCTGACCACCGCCGGCTGGAGCGAGGTGGTCCTGGTGGTGCCGTACGCGCTGCTCAGCGCCGCCGTGATCCTGCTCCACCGCCGCCTGATCGACGTGCTCGCGGTCGGCGACGACGAGGCTTCCAGCCTCGGGGTGCGGGCGGCCAGGGTGCGGCTGGTGGTGGTCGCGGCGGCCACCCTGGCCACCGCGGCCGCGGTCGCGGTCAGCGGCCTGATCGGGTTCGTCGGCATCATCGTCCCGCACACGGTGCGGCTGGTCGCCGGGTCCAGCTACCGGCTGCTGGCGCCCCTGTGCCTGATCGCCGGAGCCGCCTTCCTGATCCTGGCCGACCTGGTCGCCAGGACCGTGATGGCCCCGGCCGAGCTGCCCATCGGCGTGGTCACCGCCTTCTTCGGAGCGCCCTTCTTCGCCCTGGTGCTGCGCGCCTCCCGGCGGTCGCTGTGACCGCCATCGGGCTGCGTGGTGTCTCGGTCGCCCTCGACGGGCGGCCGGTGCTGGACGACCTGACCCTGACCATCCCCAGCGGGGCCCGGCTGGGCCTGATCGGGCCGAACGGGGCGGGCAAGACCACCCTGCTCCGCACGGTGGCCGGGCTGGTTCGCCACCGGGGCGAGGTCCGGGTCGGCGACGCCCCGCCCGGGGCGTTGTCGCGAACGGAGCTGGCCAGGCGGATCGCCCTGGTCCCGCAGAACCCGGTGGTCCCGGCCGGGGTGACCGTCACCGACTACGTGCTGATGGGCCGCACCCCCTACATCCCCTACTTCGCGACCGAGTCCAGGCGCGACCTTGGCATCGTCGCCTCGGCCCTCGACCACCTGGACCTGGCCGCGTTCGCCGCCCGCCGGGTCGACTCGCTGAGCGGCGGCGAACGCCAGCGGGCCGTGCTGGCCCGGGCCCTGGCCCAGCAGGCGCCGGTGCTGCTGCTGGACGAGCCGACCACCGGCCTGGACGTCGGCCACCAGCAGCAGCTGCTGGAGCTGGTCGACGCCCTCGGCGACGAGCTGGACCTGACGGTGGTGAGCGCCATGCACGACCTGACCCTGGCCGGCCAGTTCGCCGACCAGCTGGTCCTGCTCGACGGCGGCCGGGTGGTGGCCTCCGGCCCGACCAGTGCGGTCCTGACCGAGCGGGTCATCAGCCAGCACTACCATGCGTCGGTTCGCGTCCTCGAGGACCCGGGCGGCGGGATCGTGGTGATCCCGGTCCGCGCGGCCGGACGGGACGCCGCCCCGGCAGGAAGGCAGGTCGCCAGGTGAGTTCAGAGAATCCCCCCGTGACCCCGCCGGAGCGGCCGGCCCGGCGCCGGGCCCCCTCCCTGGTGCTGGTCAACACCGGCGATGGCAAGGGCAAGTCGACGGCCGCGTTCGGGATGGTGCTGCGGGCGGTGGCCCGCGGTTGGAAGGTCTGCGTCATCCAGTTCCTCAAGTCGGGCCGCTGGCGGACCGGCGAGGAGGAGCTCGGCCGCCGGCTGGGGGTCGACTGGAACCCGATGGGGGACGGCTTCACCTGGGACTCCGAGGACCTCGAGGCCACCAAGGCCAAGGCGGTGGCGGCATGGGAGGCGGCCAGCCGGGCGATCGCCTCCGGCGACTACCAGCTGGTGGTCCTCGACGAGGTCACCTACCCGATGACCTGGGGCTGGATCGAGACCGCCGAGGTGGTGACGGCGATCCGCGACCGCCCAGCGGCGGTCAACGTGGTCGCCACCGGCCGCGACGCCCCCGCCGAGCTGATCGAGGTCGCCGACACCGTGACCGAGATGCGGAAGGTGCGCCACGCCTACGACACCGGCGTCGGAGCCCGGCGGGGCATCGACTACTGATGGCGCTGACCGTGCTCCTGGGTGGCGCCCGCAGCGGCAAGTCGGCGCTGGCCGCGCGGTTGGCGGGGAGCTGGGCCGGCCCGGTCACGGTGGTGGTGACCGGCCAGGCCGGGGACGCGGAGATGGCCGAGCGGATCGAGCGGCACCGCGCCGAACGGCCGCGCTCCTGGCGGACGGTGGAGGCCCCGCGGGAGCTGGAGCCGGCGCTGACGGCGGCGCCCGACGGCGGTTTCGTGATCGTGGACTGCCTCACCCTCTGGGTGTCCAACCTCATGGGGCAGGGCCTGGCCGCCGGCCAGGTGGAGCGGCGGGCCCGGGCGGCCGCGGCGGTTGCCGCGGCCAGGTCGGGGCCGACGGTGGCGGTCAGCAACGAGGTCGGGGCCGGGATCGTGCCCGCCGAGGCCGTGGCCCGCCGCTACCGCGACCTGCTCGGCCAGGTCAACACCATCTGGGCCGCCGCCGCCGACCAGGCGCTGCTGCTGGTCGCCGGCCGGGCCATCCCCCTGCTCGACCCCATGACCGTGCTCGGGACCGCCAGCGGCCCGGCCGGGATCGCCGCATCCGGGTGGAGGCCCGATGGCTGACCCATCGGCCGTGCTCGGGACCGCCGGCGCCGCCGCCGGGATCGCCGCATCCGGGTTGGCGCCCGATGGCTGATGACGGCCGCCGCGCCACCATGGACGAGGAGGTCGTCGCCCTGCTCGCAGGGGCGCCGGGGCCGGATGGGCGGGCGGCGGCCGCGGTGGCCGAGCGGGCCGGGCAGGTCCTCCGCCCGGCCGGAGCGCTGGCCCGGCTGGACGAGCTGGCCGTGTGGCTGGCCGCCTGGCAGGGGACCGAGGGACCAGCCGTGCGCCGACCGGCCGTGGTGGTGTTCGCCGCCGACCACGGGGTCGCGGTCGAGGGGGTCAGCGCCTACCCGCCCGAGGTGACCGCGGCCATGCTGAAGGCGCTGCGGGAGGGCGTCGCCACCGCCAGCGTCCTGGCCAGGCACGTCGGCGCCAGCTTGGACGTGGTCGACGTCGGGGTCGGCGAGCCGACCGGCGACCTGGCCCGGGAGCCGGCGCTGGGCACCGCCCGGTTCCGGGCCTGCTTCGAGGCCGGCCGGCGGGCCGTTGCCGGGCTGGACGCCGACCTGCTGGTGCTCGGCGAGATGGGGATTGGCAACACCACCGCAGCCGCCGCCGTCACCGCCATCCTGCTCGGCCGCTCCGCCCAGGCCAGCACCGGCAGGGGCACCGGCGTCGACGACGCCGGCCTGGCCCGCAAGCTGGCCGCAGTCGAGGCCGCCAGGCTTCGGGTCGGGACCGCGCCCCCGCTGGAGGTGCTGCGCCAGGCCGGCGGGGCCGAGCTGGCCGCGCTGGCCGGGGCGGCGCTGGAGGCCCGGCTGCGCCGGTTGCCCCTGGTCCTGGACGGGTTCGTGGTCACCGCGGCGCTGGCGCCGTTGGAGCTGCTCCACCCGGGCGCGCTGGCCAACACCGTCGCCGGCCACCGCTCGGCCGAGCCGGGCCATCTGGCTCTGCTGGAGCGGCTCGGCAAGCCGCCCCTGCTCGACCTCGGCATGCGCCTGGGAGAGGCCAGCGGCGCCCTGGCCGCCGTGCCGTTGCTGCGCCTTGCCGCCGCCGCCGTCACCGAGGTCGCCACCTTCACCGAGTGGGGCCTGGACACAGGCCCAGCTGGTAGGGGGTGCGGCTCATTGCCGGACGATGGGTCAGGGGAATCCCGGTGAAGGATCTTC
>DATHIG010000516.1:0-2071 GCA_035490035.1 Actinomycetes bacterium | reverse complement strand
GCACCGACGAGCCGCGGCCCCCCAAGAAGGCAGACAAGCAGGCTGGCAAGAAGTAGAGCGTGACCATCCGCCATCGCTACTGGCTGGTCGTGTACGGCTACGGCACCCGGGTCCGGCGCTTCGACGAGCTGGAGCGGGCGTTGCGCTACCTACGCCACCACGACCCGCAGGAGGGACCGGCGGTGCTGGTGGGATGCGACGAGTAGCATGGACGGTGCCGTTGGCGTTAAGCCCTCGGAAGAAGGCCCGGGAATCCCCGCCGGAATGACGGGAGCCCGGGCCGACGCCTACTCGACCAGCTTGGCCAGCGCTTTCTCGACCCGGTCCAGCCGCTGCTGGTTGGCCTTGGCGGTGGCGGCGGCGGCGATGGCCCGCTGGCGTGCCTGCTCGAACCCCGGCACGCGACTTTCGCAGTAGGCCAGGTCCTCAGCGTCCAGCGGTGGCCCGGTGGTGCGGCACGTTTCGATCAGCCGGCGGAAGTCGCCGACGGCCAGGTCCTGCGCCTGCTGGAGCGTCACCCGGTTCCAGCCGACGGCCAGGACGATCACCAGCAGCAGGAAGACCAGCGCGGACACAGTGCGGCGGCCGCTGGCCCGCACGCGGCGCCGGTACTCCTCACGGGGGACGCCCTTGGCGGCGATCTCGGTCTCGACCTTGGTCTGGACCTTCTCGTCGACCATGAACTCGATGTGCCGGTTCAGGGCGGCCAGCTGGTCGCGGAGCGCGCCGACGTCGGAGCGCAGGCCAGGGTCGTCAGGGACCGGTGGCATCGGGTTCCTCGCTGTCAGGGTCGTGGCCGGCCAGATGCTCGAGCCGGTCGATGAGCCGGTTCAGCTCCTGCACGATCGGCTGGAGCTGTTCGGAGACCTCCTTGGACTGGTCGACGGCGAGGGAACCGGAGTCGGGTGGGTGGGTGTGTGCCCCGCTGGGTCCGGGCGGGTGCTTCACCTGTAGTCCCCCTTGGAGGGTGGGGGTGGCGTGTTCGATGCACGGTCGAGCTGCTTGGCGAGGATGTCGGTGGACCGGACCAGCGCCGGGATCAGGGTGGTCCGGTCCTCGTCGGCGCGGCGGCGTAGCTCGGCCTCGGCCTCGGCCAGCTTCTGCTCGCACCGCTGATGGGTGGACTGGGCGACGATCCGACCGGAGGCGAACATGAACAGCCCGATCCCGGCCAGGCCGAGGTTGAGGGCGGTGAGCCAGGGTCCGGCTTCGGTGGCGGCTTGGGCGAGGATGCGGGAAGTGGTGTCAGGAAAAAGGGCGTAGGCGATCAGAACCGGAACGAGCATGTTGGGCCGCCCCCCACGGCAGGGTCCGCCACAGCCGCTGCCACCAGCGGCAGCACCCGCGGCGGCGGCGCCGGACCGGGCGCGGCGCTCAGGTCCAGCGAAGCGAGAACACGACCGGCGAGCCGATCCGCGCGGTCCCGGGGACGCTCTGGTTGGTCTTGAGGTTGTTGAGTCCCGCGATCAGGTCGTCGAGGGTGAACGGCACCACCGGGTCGACGGTCTTCTCCTCAATATGGAAGTCGGCCTCAAACTGGTCGGGCTGATCATTCTCCCGGATGAGGGTGCGGCGAACCCGGAACGTCTGGTCGACAAGCGCCATGGAGATCTCCGCTCAGAAGCGTTTGACAATAATCCGGCGCAGCAGGTACGTCCCGGTCCCGCCGCTCTGCACTTGATATTTGCACGTGAAGGTATGTGAGCCGGTGGCGCCGGCGATGAACACCGTGGCCCGGGTGACGATGATCCCCCCGGTCGAGAGGTCCGCGCACTCACACGCGTTGGCGTCGATCGCCGACAGCGACGTGGCGCCGGTGACAGCGAAGCTCATCAGCGAGCTCAGGCCGCCGGCGGCCGAGTGCTTCATCCGGGCCGAGAGGACGACCTGGGTGGCCTGGCCGTTGGCCATCGTCATGGTGACCGCCGGGCCGACGGTGGCCAGGTCGGTGTAGGACAGCGAGGTGGTCGTCTGCAGGGTGACGACGTCGGCGGTCAGCGGATCGGAGAACATGCTGTTGAAGTCCGCAGCCGTCGGGACGTCGTTGGTCGCCCACGTCTTGAGTGGCACA
>DATHIG010000515.1:0-5674 GCA_035490035.1 Actinomycetes bacterium | reverse complement strand
CCTGGTCGTCCTCAACCTCTCCGGCCGCGGCGACAAGGACGTCGAGACCGTTTCCGCCCTGCTGGCCGACCCCGACCCCGCCGATGCCTGACCCCGGACCGCCTGTCCCCGTCCCCGGAGCTCCCGGCGGCTCGGCCGGGTTGGTGGACGGTGGCCTCGCGTTCACCGGTCGCGTCCCCGGAGTCGGTGGCGGCCCGGCTGGGTTGGTGGACGGTGGCCTCGCGTTCCCCGGTCGCGTCCCCGGCGCCGGTGGCGGCTCGGCCGGGTTGGTGGACGGGGGCCTCGCGTCCCCTGGTCCCGTCTCCGGAGCCGGTGGCGGCCCGGCCGGCTCGATGGCGGCGGCCTCCGCATCCCTGGGATCCCCGGGTTCCGCGGCGGCGGGGACCCGGCCCGGCGCGGCGGCGGGGATGCCGTCGCCGGTGGAACGGCTGGAGGGGCGGCTGGACGAGCTGCGGCGGGACGGGCGGGCCGCCCTGGTCGCCTACGGGATCGCCGGGTACCCGGACCTGGACGGGTCGCTGGCGGCCTTCCGGGCGATGGCCCAAGCGGGCGCCGACGTGCTCGAGGTCGGCCCGCCCTACTCAGACCCGCTGATCGACGGGCCGGTCATCCAGCGGGCGGTCACCGCGGCGCTCGACGCCGGGACCCGCCTGGACGACGTCTTCGGCCTGGTCAACGAGCTGACCACCAGCGTGGACGCGCCCGTGGTGCTGCTCGTCTACTACAACCTGGTGGCCCACCGCGGCCCCAGGCGGTTCGCGGCCGAGCTGGCCGCCGCCGGGGCCTGCGGCGCGGTCGTGCCCGACCTGCCGCCCGAGGAGGCGGGGGAGTGGCTGGACGCGGCCGGGGCGGCCGGGGTCGCCCCGGTGTTCCTAGCCGCCCCCACCTCCAGCGACGCCCGCCTGGCCGCGGTCGCCAGCTCCGGCCGGGGCTTCGTCTACGCCCAGGCGTCACTGGGCGTGACCGGCCTGCGGGCCTCGCTGGCCGCCGGCATCGAGGACCTGGTTGGCCGGGTCCGCGCCCACACCGACCTCCCCGTCTGCGCCGGCATCGGCGTCTCCAACGCCGAGCAGGCCGCCGCCGTTGCCAGGTTCGCCGACGGCGCCATCGTCGGCACCGCCCTGGTCCGCCGCCTCGGCGACGCCGGCCTGGACGGCCTGCGGACCCTCACCGCCGAGCTCGCCGGCGCCGTCCACACCGCCCGCAGCCGCCGGTGACCGCCGCGCGACCAGCGTGAGCTCGCATGGCATACTGCCAGCGGCGTCGCGACGAGGAAGGAGGTGCGGACATGGTCGAGATCGTCTCCGCGCCTCCGGTGACCCGCTGAACGACGCCGCTCGCGGGTGGCGCGCCGGAGCCAAGGAGCCTGCATGACCGCGCGTCCCCACAACATCACCTTCGACTGCGCCGACCCCTACGTCCTGGCCGGCTTCTGGAGCCAGGTCACCGGCTACCAGGAAGACCCCGACAACGGTAACGAGCCCGGCGACCCCGAAGGGTTCCTGGCCGCGCCGGACGGCCAACACAACCTGCTGTTCATCGCCGTGCCCGAGCCCAAGACGGTCAAGAACCGCGTCCATCTCGACCTGATGCCGACCGACCGCACCCGCGACGAGGAGGTCGCCCGGCTGCTCCGGCTCGGGGCCACCCTGGTGGCCGACCGCCGGCAGCCCGACGGGACCGGTTGGGTCGTGCTGGCCGACCCCGAGGGCAACGAGTTCTGCGTCGAGCGCAGCGCCGCCGAACGGACCGCCAGTCCGGCCGCCACCGGCTGACGGCAACGCCGAACCCCGGCGTCCCGCTCAGCCCAGGTCCAGGCCGACCTGGGCGGCCAGGAAGGTGAGGATGTCGGCGTGGAGCTCGACGGTGCGGCGGACCGAGCGGGCGCCGTGGCCGGCCTGGCGTTCGCGGCGGAACAGGACCGGACGGCCGGAGGTGGTCGCGGCCTGCAGGGCGGCGCACATCTTGCGGGCGTGCAGCGGGTCGACCCGGGTGTCGGAGTCGAAGACCGTGAACAGCACCGCCGGGTAGGCGGTCCCCTGGACGACCTTGTGGTACGGCGAGTAGCCGACCAGCCAGCCCAGCTCGGTCGGGTCTGCTGCCCGCCCGTACTCGTCGTTCCAGGTCTCGCCGAGGCCGAAGCGCTCGTAGCGGACCATGTCGAGCAGGGGAGCGCTGCAGGCCACGGCCGCGAACAGCTCCGGCCGCTGGGTGAGGGCGGCCCCGACCAGCAGCCCGCCGTTGGAGCCGCCGGCGATGGCCAGCCGCTCCGGTGAGGTCCAGCCGCCGGCGATCAGGTGCTCGGCGGCGGCGGCGAAGTCGTCGAACACGTGCTGCTTGTTGGCCCGCATCCCGTCCCGGTGCCAGGCCTCGCCCTCCTCGCTGCCGCCGCGCAGGTTGGCGATCGCGTACACCCCGCCCTGCTCGACCCAGGCGGCCGTGACCGCGCTCCAGGCCGGCGTCTGCGAGATGTTGAAGCCGCCGTAGCCGTACAGGATCGTCGGCCGAGCCCCGTCCGGGGTCGACCCGTCCCGGTGCAGCACGAACAGCCGCACCTCGGTGCCGTCCTTGGAGCGGTAGGTCTCCTGCCGGGTGGTCACCCCGCCCAGCAGGTCGACCTGGCCGGGGGCGTCCATCCACAGCTCGAGGCGACCGTCGGGGACCTGGTAGCGGTACACGCGGGGCGGGGTGACGAAGTCGGTGTAGCCGAGGAAGACCTCGTCGCCGCCCTCGGGTCGGGCGGAGACGCCGAGCACCGACCCGGGCCCGGGCAGGTCGATCCCTGCCCGCACGGCTCCGGTCTGCCGGTCGTGCACGGCCGCCCGTCCCACCGCGTGCCGGCTGGACGCCACCACCAGGGCGTCGTCGGTGAGGGCGAACCCTTCGAGCACGTCACCGGACTCCGGCACCAGGTCGCGCCACGCCGCCGGCTCCGGCCGGGCCGGGTCGGCGACCGCGATCCGGAAGCGGGGCGCATCCAGATTGGTGTGGAGGTACAGCCGGCCGTCGACCCCGACCCGGCCGTCGGTCTCCGCGTCGACGCCCTCCTGGACGGGACGCAGCGCCCCGTCGCCGGCCAGGTCGGCGATGTACAGGTCGTTGCGGGGTGCGGTCCCGGCCGCGGCCCCGACCAGCAGCCAGCGGCCGTCGAGGGAGATCCGCAGCGAGTGGTACTCGGTCTTCTCCCGGCCCTCGCCGAACACCAGCTCGTCGCCGTCCGGGTCGGTCCCCACCCGGTGGCGCCACACCCGCCGGTGGAACGCCGCCTCCCCCTGGGGCACCGCGTCGGCGGGCAGCCGGCGGCCGTAGTAGTAGGTGTCGCCGCCGGGCAGCCAGGCCAGCGGGCAGTAGCGGGTACGGTCGATCGGGCCCTCGACGACCTCGCCGCCGGCCACCTCCATGATCCAGAGCGAGGCCTCCTCGTCGCCGCCCTGGGACAGGAAGTAGGCCAGCCGTTCGCCCTCCAGCGACGGTACCCAGCCGTCGAGGGTGATGGTGTCGTCGTCGGCCAGGGCGCTGGGGTCGATCAGGACCCGCTCGGTCCCGTCGGCCTCCCGAACCAGCAGCACCGGGTGCTGCTGGTCGCCGCGGCGGCGCTGGAGGAACGCCCTGCCACCCCGCAGCACCGGCACCGTGACCAGCCCGGCCCCCAGCAGCCGCTCCAGCCGTTCCCGTACCGCCGCCCGGCCCGGCCTGCCCTCCATCCACCCGGCCAGCAGTTCGTCCTGAGCCTTGCTCCACGCCTCGGTGTCGTCGGCGTCGGCCTCCTCCAGCCACCGGTAAGGGTCGGCAACCCGGAAGCCGTGCAGCTCCTCGACCAGGTCGAGCCGTCGGGCGGGCGGGTACCGCATACGTGAACCTCCGGTGGGTCGTCCAGGCGGAAGGGCATCGTAGCGGTGCCCCGAGACCAACCGGCCCTGCTGTCCACAGATCCGCGGGATTGCTCGAACAGGCGTTCGATACGCGCTAGGTTCCTCGCGAAGGGTGCCCGAGGCGGGATTCGAACCCGCACGCCCTTGCGGGCAGATGGGTTTGAGCCATCCCTGTCGACCGTTGCAGCACTCGGGCTTGTCGGGAAGAAGGGTAGCGAAATGCGGTCCAGAGAGGAAGTCGCGTTCGTTCTGGAGCTTGTCCGAGCGGGCTGGAACGACTGCGAGATTGCGCGGGAGACCGGGATCCCGAGGAGAACCGTTCGGGACTGGCGGAAGGGGCGGACGCCGGATTTCGACCGCGTTCGCGCTCGGTGGCCAGGCGGGGGAGTGTCGCCCTGCTCGACGAGTTCGTGGGGCCCAAGCGGTGAGGCCCGAGGATCGGCACCGGGTAGGCTGGGTCGGCGCTACCTGACCCTGGCGGGGTCGATTCGCGCGATGGTGGTGCCGCTGGCGGCCCACACCGACCCGGCGCCGACGGCGAGACCCCGGACGTCCCGCAGGTGTCTGGTCGAGATTGCGACCGCGGGCCGGTCCGCGCCGGGGTGGATGAGGGCCAGGGCTCCTTCGTAGCCTTGCACCACCCACACGCCGGCGTCGTCGACGGCTACCCGGGTGGCGGCGGCGACCGGGATCCTCGCCACCGTCCGGGCGGCGACCGGGTCGATTCGCAGGACGGTCGAGTTCCCGGGGTCGGCCAGCCAGACGCCGCCGTGGCCGATGGCCATGGCCTGCGCCCCGCCGATCGGGCCGCCGGCGGGGATCACGGCCACGACCCGGTTGGTGGCCCGGTCGATCTGCTCGGCGCGGCCTTGCATGGTGGCAATCCATACGGCCCGCTCGTCGGCCACCACGGCCAGGGGATCGCCGATGACGGCGATGCGGGCGACGACCCGGTTGCGCGCCGGGTCGATCCGCAGCAGCTTGCTGTCCCGATACCTCCCGGGCGCCGCGTTGGCGCAACAGACCAGCCAGACGGCGTCGTCCTGGGCGGCGACCCCGATCGGCTCGTAGAGGGACGAGCCGGTGTCGACCTTGCCCACCACCCGGTTGCCCACCGGGTCGATGCGCCAGACCATCCCGGCGGTGGCCGCCACCCAGACTGCGCCGGCGCCGACCGCGATCGCCCGCGCCTGGCGGCCGGACCGCGGCAGCTGGATGATGGCCACCACCCGGTTGGTGGCCGGGTCGACCCTCGACACCGTCCCGTTGGTATTGCTCACCCACAGCGACCCGGCGCCGAACGCCAGCTGCAGCGGGATCCCGGCCATGGCGATCTCCGCCACGACCGGGGACGCCGCCAGCGTCCTGGTCGTCGAACGGACGGTCGGTGGGGCCGGCTCCCGGGTGGCCGCCGGGGGCAGGCTGCCGGCGGTGACCCGCCCGACCGCGACCAGGGCGACCAGCAGCAGCCCGGCCGCCAGGGCAGCCGGTGGTACCCGCCTCGGCGCCGCCATCTTGCGGCCATGATTCCCGAACTTCCCGGCATCACGCTCGGCCACCGATCCGCCAGGCAGCCCGCCGTAGTCTCGTGCGCCGTGTTGCGGTACAGTCCAGCCGTCGCGACCAGGCCCGAAGCTGCGGTGGGACGTCCGTCTGATGGTGGCTTGGGTCGCGGATGTTGGCTCTCGCATCGGTCGACAGGCCCCGGGCGGTCGATGTCGTGAGGACCTCCGGGGCTTGCGACAGCAACGGGAAGGGAGGCAGTACCTTGAAGGCAGGCCACAGGCTCCTTCGTCTGGTCG
>DATHIG010000514.1:0-2483 GCA_035490035.1 Actinomycetes bacterium | reverse complement strand
CCCGAACCACTACCGTCGCCGCCGGCGGACTGCTGTTCTTGGGGCCGCTGCTGATGATCCTGTTCCGCCAGAAGTACCCGCGGTGGTGGTTCGACTGGAACCTGGAGCTGCAGCGGTTCGGCAACCGGGTGGGCGCCTACCTGGCCTTGATGGACGACCGCTATCCCGCCACCGACCAGCACCAGTCGGTCCACCTCGACTACCCCTACCCGGACGCCCAGCGCGACCTGAACCGGTGGCTGCCCCTGGTCAAGTGGTTGCTGGCCATCCCCCATTACATCGTGCTGTTCTTCCTCTGGTTCGCGGCGCTGGTGGTGGTGATCGTGGCCTGGTTCGCGATCTTGTTCACCGGCCGCTATCCACGGGGGATGTTCGACTTCGTGGAGGGCGTCATCCGCTGGCACAACCGTGTCATCGCTTATGCGTGGGTGCTGGTCACCGACCGCTACCCACCGTTCCGCCTGACCCAGTAAGGCGGAGCGCTGACCCTCCGCAGCAGCAGGTCGACCAGCCTGGCCACCGCGAGCGGATCCTTGACCGCTACCACCTGCACGCTGTCGTCATCGTTGATGCCGATCCAGTGCACCTTGTCCGAAGATCGAGCAGGTTGGCCCAGCTCTGAGCGGTAGGAAACCCATCTCCAGGCCGGCTTCTCACCAGCCATGGGGCTAACGAACATGGTGCCAATGCTCGCCTCGCTGTGGCGCGCAGGCCAAGCCGCTTCGCGCAGCGGGCACGCAGCAACGCTGCTCTACGAACCCGCGCGAGGCACCACGCGCCAGCTCTCCTGGTCTGGTGCAATGGCCTGCTACGCAGGGTCTTGTCGTGGACACTACGGCGGGGATCCCTCGATGGCATGCAAGGGGTCAGGGGTTCAATCCCCTCAGCTCCACCACCACAACAGCGCAGTCACAGCCTTGTCTTGTGCTCACAGTTGCCGCGGTCTCTGCCGAAGCGCCCGACTGGTGCACCGCCTGCCACTTGGGTATCGGGTGGAAGGCCCAGCCTACGGGACCTCGGGCCGCCCGTCGGCCCCGAGCTGGTAGAGCGGGTGGTGGATGACTTCCCACACATGTCCGTCGGGGTCGGCGAAGAACGCGTATGACCCGCCCAGGGGGGTGGGAGCGGCCCGCTTGACCACGACCCCGCCGGCTTGGACCGCCTCCTCGACCGCGGTCTCGACCTCGCCGTCGGTGGCCACGTGAATGGACAGGACGGCCTCGCCGGTCGGCTTGCCCGCCATCGCTGCGGCCACCTCTTGGCCGCCGAGCTCAGCGAGTAGCTCGTCGGTGCAGACCAGCAGAGGCTGTCGGCCGTCTTGAACAGGGACATGGCCGCGGTCGAGGCCGGCGACAGGTGCCAGCCCAGCGCCGCATAGAACGCCGTTGACCGGGCCAGGTCGGCGGTCCGTAGGGCGACGACACTGACCCTGGGCGGGATGGGCATCGGGCAGGCTCCTCGGCTCGCTGGCACCTCGGTCTGGGACGTCCGGCCACGCCGCGCACAGGTGGACAGGTACTCATACCCGAAGCCCGCCGGGATGACCCAGTCGGGCCACCATGTCGAGCATCCTCGCTCACGCGCCAGTGTGGCCGGATTCCGTCCCGATAGCGTTACGGACAAGACCACACCTTCAAGCCAGCAGGCGCCGAACAGGCGGCAACACCCTGCGACCAACCGGCAGCAGCCGACACACGACGAAACTGGGCGCCGGGGCGTAGCCACGAGCTCCAGCACAGCGAACCCGCTGGCCAGCGTCACAGGCCGCCCCCCGGCCCCTGCCGGCGTGCGGCCCAGGTGTCAACTCCTCAACGCCGCGCACCGCGTGCCGAGCTGGTCAGTTTCTCGAAGTCGGGATCGATCACCCCGCAGGTGACGACCCGGTCACCGCCATTCCAGGAGTCCTCACTGGGCGCGTAGTAGAAGTAATCGAACTCTGAATCGCGCAGCGGGATACCGACGTAGTTCTTGAAGTGGGCGATACAGGACCGGTTCCCGAACTTCTCGAGCGCTTGATCGCCGGGGAAGGCGTCCCCTGGCACGGTGACGTTGACGTAGACCTCCAGATCGTGCGGCTGTCCGCAGGACACGACGTCGACCGTCTCGACCTGGCCCTCGTCGCGCAGGGTGTCATCCTTCACGCAGTCGCCGACCTCCAGCGCGTCCACGCCGACCTCTCGCTCGGACGGGAGGCCAGGGTCGAGCGCGGTCGGTCCGCCCGTGCGGTCGTCCTTCTGCTGGGTCACCACGCCGACGGCCAGCGCGGCGAGCCCTACCCAGACCACAATGCCGATCACGGCGACGGCGCGGGCCGCCGTGACGAGTCCGCGGCCACCCAGGCTTCCTTCGGGCGCCTCCCGAATCCTTCGCGCGGCCATCGCGGCGAGCACGAGCGCCGCAATGGCGGGAACGACAGGGACGGGGAACGACACGATGGCGAGGAGGAGGGCGGCAACGGCCAGCCCTTCGGTCCGCGGTTGCCC
>DATHIG010000513.1:0-2278 GCA_035490035.1 Actinomycetes bacterium | reverse complement strand
GCCAGCTTGACCATCTTCGGCAACGCGTCCCAGACGGGCTGAATCAGGTAGCCCGTGGGTCCGTGGTACCTCTCGCCTTGCTTCCATTCCCCGCGCCAGCCGTGATCACGCAGGTCTACGTGTTCGCCGCGGGCGGGGTCTCCACCACTTCCACGCTCCGGCAGTTGCTGCTGTTCGGACATTCGATCCTTCTCTCATGGGTAGAGCGTCATGCCGTTGACGGACACGAGGGTGTAGAGGGCGATCAGGACGCCGGCGAGGACCGCTAGGGCGGTCACTATGTACAAAGCCCGGTCGCTCATGCCGCGAGTCTCCTGACCGCGGATGTCCGCGCGGTCGAGTCGACCTGGGTGTAGACCTGCGATGACTGCAGCGACGCGTGCCGCAGGAGTTCTTGGACGACGCGGATGTCGCCGCCGGAGTGGCGCAGGACCATGGTCCCGAACCAGTGCCTGAGTTGGTGGGCGGTGACGTTGTGTCCGGTGCGGCGGAACGCGAGCGACACCGTCCGGGACACGGCCTTCGCCGACACGTGGCCGTCATGCACGCCGGGGAACCAGAACCCGACAGCGGGGTAGCCGCGCCGCAGCTGGGCGACCAGCGGGTGGACCGGCATCCACTTCCCGTCGCCGCCCTTGCCCTCGACGTAGAACCGGTCCCCGTCGAAGTGCTCACCGCGGATGCGGGCGATCTCACAGCACCGCAACCCCTCGTAGACGCCGAGGACGATGTAGGCCCGGGCGCGTCGCGGCGCGACCCTCAGCAGTGTCGTGATGGCGATGGTCGGCGCCGGCCGCGGCGTGCTCCGCGGGGTCCGTGGGGGCGGGATGACTGCGGTCGGATCGTCGGACCGGAGGCCCCGGTCGAGGAGCCAGCGGTGCCACTGCCGAGCGGTGATGTGGTAGGTGCGTCGGGTCCACGGGTTGCGGCAGGCCGCGAGCCAGCCGACGATCTGGCGGGTGGTGAACGCGGTCGGGTCGGTTTGGCCGCTGTGAGCGATCAGGGATCGGATGCCGTAGAGCCGGGTCTCAACCGTCTTGTCGGTGGCCCCCGTCGCCCGCATCCATTCCGCCCAGGTGTTCAGGTGTTGGTGCATGTCCCCGCTCCTCATGCTGCTCGTACCCCCCGAGCAACAGAAACGTTCACTGTAGCGGGGATGTCACGGAGTGCATAGTGGATGCGCTCTAACCTACCGGTAGTGGAAGGCGCGCGGTTGCGTTCCCTGACTTCCTTCAGCGGATCGCCGTATCCGGGTGGCGGCAGCAGCTCGGTGATCTCACAGCCGAGGAGCACGGCCACGGCCGCCAGCTCTGCGACATCGAACGGGACCACGCCGCGGAGCCTGCGCGAGACTGCTACCTGGGACACCCCGAGCGCCTCAGCTAGTTCCGTCTGCGTGACCATGTTCCGAGCGGCGCGGGCGCGCACCTCGGAAGCTACCCCACCAGCGAACGTGTCGCGTTGTATGCGACTCGTCCCCTTGCCCTGAAGGCCCTTCAGCACAACATCCATGCGGTGACAGTATCAATGCCGCGAGGCTCCGTCTAGTCACTCCTTGACACCTCTAGACGCTGAGCGTATGTTTCCCGCTATGACCGCCATCTCCGAGACGATAGCCGCAACCATCCGGGCGGAATTGGCTAGACGGAAGCTCACGCAGGAAGGGCTGGCAGCGGCCCTTGGGCTGTCCCAGCCGAACGTGTCCCGCCGACTGGCTGGGGCGACGCCTTGGAATGTCGAGGAACTGGCGGCCGTCGCCGACCTGTTCGGCATGGAGGTCCGCGACCTGCTGCCGGCGGCGAAGGCCGTCACCACCTGAGCTGGGTCGCCCGGGCGCCACAGACTGCCGCAGGCCCACAACCCCTCTCCTGCGAGCACAGGCCGACCCGGGTGACCCGGGCACCACCAACGAAAGGCACGCCGCCCATGAACAACACCGCCACCCTCCTCGGTGGTCTGGTCATCGGAGTCGATGACAACAGCGACTGCCCGCTGGTCGGCGAGATCCAGGACGTCGACCCGGACGGAGAACAGGTCCACGTCGCGTGGGGGCACGAGAACCGCGAGGCGGGCATCACCCGGGTTGAGGCGCTGGACGAGCTGGCGCCGTGGCGACCATGAGCCTCAGCGGTCTTGACGTCTACGTCGACCGGATCTGCATGGACCTGGACGAGGGGCGCACCAGTCGCGCGCTGTGTCAGGCGACGGTCGCGCTGCGGTCCATGGTCGCTGGCTGGTACACGTCGGAGATGGCCGAGCAGGTGCTGGTCGAGCTTGG
>DATHIG010000512.1:0-11114 GCA_035490035.1 Actinomycetes bacterium | reverse complement strand
GCGGATCGTCGCCGCCTCGTCCAGCCCGACCCCGTTGGCCCTCGCCGCCTGGACGATCTCGCGGACCACCGCCACCGCCTCGTCCCGGTGCCTGGCCCGCGCCTCCCCGACGGGCGTCGCCGTCCAGGTGGTGACCAGCGCGATCGGGGCCAGCACCGACAGCTTGGACCACAGGATGCGCGCCTCGTCGTCGCGCACGGTCACCTCCAGCCCGGTCTCGGCCAGCCGCGCCGCCAGGTCCTCGACCAGGGCCCGGGCCGGGTCCTCGCGGCCAGCGGCCAGCTCGACGATCGCGAACGGGGAGGCGTGCTCGATCACGCCAGGGCCGACCCTGGTCGACTCGACCCTGATCGTGCCCGCCACCACCTGGTCGGGCGGGTACCGCCGGCGCAGCCAGGCGAGGTGGTCGATGCCGTTCAGGAACGGGACCACCAGACCGTCGCCGAGCGCGTCGGCCGGGACGGCGTCGATCGCCTGCTCGAGCTGGGTCGCCTTGACGGTGACGAAGCACGCGTCGACCGGGTGGTCGAGCCGGCTGGCGGCCTCCACCGCCACCCGGGCGTCGCCGAGCATGGGGCTGCGAAGCTGGAGGCCGTGCTCGGCCAGGTGGGCGGCGGTTGCCGGCGGACCGATGCAGGTGACCCGGTCGCCCCGCCTGGCCAGCAGGGCGGCGAGCAGCCCACCGACCCCGCCTGGTCCGAGGACCGCCACCCGCGCCGGCGGGAGCGGGTCGGTCACGGCTGGCGGCTGGCCATCCAGGGTCCCTTCCAGAATGCGGCTCACTTCCTCCGGGGCGGGCCGCCGGCCCGCCCCGGCGCGGTGGCGACCCACGATAACCCACCGACCGCGCCGAGTGGCGACTCCTCAGGCGGCGCGGCGCGCGCTGAGCGCGGTCAGCAGCTCGGGTTGGTGGTCGGCCAGCCAGCCGGCGCCCATGCCCAGCCCGACCCGCCACACCAACGCCCCGTAGACGATCGCCACCGGGCAGACGACGACCAGCGCCGGCGGCCAGGCCAGCAGGCCGACCACCACCAGGGCGAGCAGCGGTAGCAGGAGCAGACTCTGGACGGCGAAGGCGACCATCTGCACGATCCCGACCAGGCAACCCTGCCCGGTCCCCTGCACCGCCCACAGGTTGCTGGTGTCGTCGGGCAGCGGGTAGGCGAAGCGCACCGAGACCACGTCGGCCACGCCCAGCGACAGGGCGAGCACGCCGATGCCAAGGCAGAGCGCGACCGGGATGTACAGCCAGCCCCCCGTGACCGCGGCCAGGGCCGTCGCCAGGGCAACGGTCCCGACCATCCCGGTCAGCAGCGTGGCCAGATTCCTGCCCGTCAGGTCACCCCGCGGGTCGGCCCCGGCCACCGCATTGGTCCAGTAGGCGGCGCCGTCGAAGCCGAACTGGTTCAGGCTGTTCTGGCTGGCCAGGAAGGCCATGGCCAGGGAGGCCAGCACCATCCAGGGGTGGTTCAGCCCGTCGGTGACAGCGACGAACACGACCACCGCCAGGCCGAGCAGGCCGCTGATCACCCAGGCGACCCGGAGCCGCGGGTGCCGGGCCAGGTAGCGGAGCTCCTTGGCGGCCGCCGCGCCCCGCTGATCGGCGGGGAGCAGGCGCCGCAGCGGGCGCGGGAACAGGCCGACCGCCTGCCGGGTCCGCTGCCTGGCCGCCGGCTCGGCGGTGGTCAGCACCCGGTCGAGGCTCCGCCACCACCACCAGCCGAGCAGCGCCACCGCCAGGGCCGCGCCCAGCAGCTCGACGGTCGCGGCCAGCAGCCGCCCCTGGCCGGCGTCGACCAGCGCCCGGGCGGCGAGGCCGGTGGGCAGCCAGCCGAGCACCCTGGCCAGCGGCCGCAACCCCTCCAGGTCGGCCCGCTCGAGCCGTTCGGCCAGCCGGGCCCCGACCTGGAGGGCCAGGTTGAAGCCGAGCGCGGTGACCGACACCAGCAGGATCACCAGGTCGCGGGCCTTGCGTGAGCGGAGCTGGCGGGACAGGGCGGTGAGCAGGGCTCGCGACCCGACGATGCACAGGGCGAACTGCACCAGCACCGCCGCCACCACCAGCACCACGCCGGGGCCGAGGGTGCCGAAGCCGACCACGGCGCCGGCCAGGGCGACCAGCGTGCACAACGGGGCCACGCCGACGCAGGCGGCCAGGGACAGCCCGGCGACCAGCTGCCCGGGGCGCAGCGGCAGCAGGGCCAGCCGCGAAGGGTCGAGGCTGGCGTCGCCGGCGAAGCTGAGCAGCGGGAACAGCCCCCAGCCGAGGAACAGCAGCAGGAACACCGCCTCGACCAGCACCAGCCCGGCCCGCGGCTCGGCCCGCGGTACCAGGGCCAGCAGCAGGAAGCCGCCGCCGGCCAGCGGCAGCCCGGCCAGCGCCCCGAGGGCGAGGCCGACCTGCTGCTGCCAGTTGCTGCGGCGGAGCCCGTTGCGGAGCAGGGCGAGCTTCAGGCCGACCAGGTGCCCAGCCAACCCAGCTCCTCGGCGCCGACATCGCCCGCGCCGATCAGCTCGACGAAGGCGTCCTCGAGGCTGCGCCCGGCCCGGACCCGGTCGGTCGGGCCCTCGGCGATCAGCCGGCCAAGGTGCATGATCCCGACCCGGTCGCAGAGCCGCTCGACCAGCTCCATGACATGGCTGGAGAAGACCACGGTGGCTCCACCGGCGGTGTAGCGCTCCAGCAGCCCGCGGATGGTGCGGGCCGACACCGGGTCGATGGCCTCGAACGGCTCGTCGAGGAACAGCACCCGGGGGGCGTGCAGCAGCGCCGCCGCCAGGGCGATCTTCTTGCGCATCCCGTGCGAGTAGTCCACCACCAGGGTCCCGGCGGCGTCGGCCAGCCCGAGCACCTCCAGCAGCTCCCTGGCCCGCGCCTCCACCACCGCCGCCGGCATCCCCCGCAGCAGCCCGTTGTAGGTGAGCAGCTCCGCCCCGGTGAGCCGCTCGAACAGGCGGAGGTCTTCCGGCAGCACCCCGATCCGTCGCTTGGCCGTCACCGGGTCGCGCCACACCTCGATCCCGTCGATCAGCACCAGCCCGGCGTCGGGTCGCAGCAGCCCCGTCACCATCCCCAGCGTGGTCGTCTTGCCGGCGCCGTTGGGCCCGACCAGCCCGAAGAAGCAGCCATGAGGGATGTCCAGGTCGATCCCGGCCACCGCCACCTTGGGCCCGAACGCCTTGCGCAGCCCCCGAACCGACAGCGCGGCCGGCGAGCCTGCAACCAACGGCGGCGGATTCCCTGCGCTCACGCCGGACAGCCTAAACCCGTTCCCCCGACCCAGGAGGACTCCCCCAGACCCGCATCCAGATCGTTACCACCGGGGCCTTAAGGGTGTTGAGGCGCTCGTATACTGCGTTGGTGGAACCTCTCTCGGCGCCGGACCCGGAGCTTCCGGGCGCGTCTCCTGATCTGCTGGACGGATTGAACGACGCCCAGCGGCTGGCGGTGCTGGCCACGGAGGGGCCGACGCTGATCGTGGCCGGGGCCGGGTCGGGGAAGACCCGGGTGCTGACCCACCGGATCGCGCACCTGATCAAGGACAAGCGGGTGGCGCCGACGGCGATCCTGGCCATCACCTTCACCAACAAGGCGGCCAAGGAGATGCAGGAGCGGCTGCGTCACCTGGTCGGGCCGGTCGTCAAGGCGATGTGGGTGTCGACCTTCCACTCGGCCTGCGTGCGGATCCTGCGCCGCAGCGGATCACACCTGGGGTACACCTCGACCTTCAGCATCTATGACGAGGGCGACGCCGAGCGGCTGATGACCCAGGTCTGCCGGCAGCTCGACTTCGACCCCAAGCGGCTGTCGCCGCGGGCCATGCGGCATGCGGTGAGCGGGGCCAAGGACCAGCTGATGGGCCCGGAGGACCTGGCCGACCGGGCGCTCGGCTGGTTCGAGAAGAAGGCCGCCGAGGCCTACCGGCTCTACCAGCGGCGGCTGGCCGAGTCCAACGCCATGGACTTCGACGACCTGATCCTGCAGACGGTGCGGCTGTTCCAGGAGCACCCGGAGGTGCTCGCGGAGTATCAGGGGCGGTTCCGCTACGTGCTGGTGGACGAGTTCCAGGACACCAACGTCGCCCAGTACGAGCTGCTCAAGCTGCTCACCGCCTCCCACCGCAACCTGTCGGTGGTCGGCGACGGCGACCAGTCGATCTACGCCTTCCGGGGCGCCACCGTCCGCAACATCCTCGACTTCGAGGCCGACTACCCCGAGGCCAACGTCATCCTGCTCGAGCAGAACTACCGCTCGACCCAGACCATCCTCTCGGCGGCCAACGCGGTGATCGCCAACAACCTGGAGCGCAAGCCGAAGAACCTGTGGACTGCGTTCGGTCCTGGCAACCCGATCGTGCGCTACCAGGCCGAGAACGAGCACGACGAGGCCGCCTTCGTCGTCGAGGAGGTCGAGCGCCTGCACGAGCAGGGCCTGGGGTACGGCAAGGTGGTCGTCTTCTACCGGACCAACGCCCAGTCGCGGGCCCTGGAAGAGGTGTTCGTCAAGGCCGGCCTGCCCTACCGGATCGTCGGCGGGGTCAAGTTCTACGACCGCCGCGAGGTCAAGGACCTGCTCGCCTACCTCAAGGCAACGGTCAACCCGCTGGACACGGTCAGCCTGCGCCGGGTGCTGAACGTCCCGAGGCGCGGCATCGGCGACACCTCCGAGCGGGCGATCGACCGGTTCGCGTCCGAGGAGGGGATCCCGTTCGGGGACGCGCTGCGCCGGGCCGGGGAGGTGCCGGGGCTGGGCACCCGCCAGGCCAGGGCCGTGGCCGAGTTCGTGGCCGTGCTCGACGAGCTGGCCGCGGGGGTCGAGGAGGGCCGCTCCCCGAGCGTGCTCGTCCAGGACGCCTGGACCCTCTCCGGCCTGCTGCGTGAGCTGGAGGCCGACACCTCGATCGAGGGCCAGGGCCGGGTCGAGAACGTCCGCGAGCTGCAGTCGGCCGCCGAGGAGTACGAGCTGCGCGAGGGCGCCGAGGCCGAGCCGACCCTGCACGGGTTCCTCGAGTCGATCGCCCTGGTCAGCGACGCCGACCAGGTCGAGTCGGGCAGCCAGTCGGTGACCCTGATGACGCTGCACACCGCCAAGGGCCTCGAGTACCCGGTGGTGTTCATCGCCGGCCTCGAGGAGAACGTGTTCCCGCACATGCGCTCGATCGGCGAGCCGCGCGAGCTCGAGGAGGAACGGCGGCTGGCCTACGTCGGCATCACCAGGGCCAGGGAGCGCCTGTACCTGACCAACGCCTGGAGCCGCACCCTGTTCGGCTCGACCAGCTACAACCTGCCCTCGCGCTTCCTCAACGAGGTCCCGGAGGAGCTGGTCACGGTCGCCCCCGGCGAGGTCAGGGCCGCGACGTCCCGGACCCGTCCATCAACGACCTGGGGCGACTCGACCCCGGCGTTCGGGGCCGGGCGCAGCTCCTTCAACGCCCGGTCGGCGCCGTCGCCGTCGTCGTCGTCATCGTTCAACCGCCAGCCGACCCCGGCGGAGCGGCTCGCCGACCGCCAGCGGGGCGCCCTCGACCTGGGCCTCGCCCCCGGGGACGAGGTCGACCACCGCCAGTGGGGGCGGGGCACGGTGATGACCGTCTCCGGCCAGGGCGACCGGGCCATGGCCGAGGTCGAGTTCCCCGGCCTCGGTCGCAAGCGCCTGCTGCTTCGCTACGCCCCCCTGACCAAGCCCTGAGATGCTGACCACGCCGTTCACCGAGCTGCTCGGCTGCAGGGTGCCCGTGCAGCAGGCCCCCATGGGCGGGGTCACCACCCCGGAGCTGGTCGCGGCCGTGGCCGAGGCCGGCGCGGTCGGGATGGTGCCGGCCCAGATGCTCCCGGCCGCCGCGCTGGCCGCCCTCCTCGACGACCTGGCCGGCCGCACCTCCGGAGTGGTCGGGGTGACGTTCCTGCTGCCGTTCGGCGCCGACCCGGCGTGCGTCGAGGTCGCCGCGGCCGGTGCCCGGCTGGTCGACTTCTACTACGGCGTCCCCGACCCCGGCCTGGTGGCCAGGGTCCACGCCGGCGGCGCCCTGGCGTCCTGGCAGGCCGGCTCGTCCGCCGAGGCCCGGGCGGCGGCGGACGCCGGCTGCGACCTGGTCGCCGTGCAGGGGGTCGAGGGCGGCGGGCGCATCCGCGGCCAGGTCGCGCTGCTGCCCCTGCTGACCGAGGCCCTCGACGCGGTCAGGGTGCCGGTGGTCGCCGCCGGCGGCATCGCCGGCGCCCGCGGGGTCGCCGCCTGCCTGGCCGCCGGCGCGGCCGCGGTCCGGGTCGGGACGCGGCTGCTGGCCACCCCGGAGGCCGGCGCCCACCCCGCCTACGTGGAAGCGCTGCTGCAGGCCAGGGCCGAGGACGCCGTGCTCACCGAGGCCTTCTCGGTGCTGTGGCCCAACGGCCCGGAGCCGCACCGCACGCTCCGCTCGGCGATCGAGGCGGCGCAGGCGTTCCAGGGCGAGGTGGTGGGGGAGACCCGCATGGGCGCGGCCACCCTGCCGGTCCCCCGCTTCGGTGTCCCCTGCCCCAACCGCGACACCACCGGCGAGATCGCGGCCATGGTCCACTACGCCGGCCAGGGCGTCGGCGCCACCCGCGAGGTCCTGCCCGCCGCCCAGGTCATCGCCGAGCTCGCCGACGGCGCCGAGCGCCTCCTACGCCGCTGGGATAGGGGAGCGTAGCGAACCCGGCACCTGGCGGTCCCGCGTTGTCCACAGCGTCGGAGCGCTCTGGCACCATCGGGGGCATGCGCCTTCGTGTCTATCTGGATGTCCTTCGCAAGCCCTCGGTGTCCCGGCTGCTCGGGTCGGCGGTGGTCGGGCGGATGCCGACCGCCATGGCCGGGCTGGCGATCGTGCTGCTGGTCCGGGAGGCCGGCGCCTCCTACGCCGTCGCCGGGCTGGTCGCCGGCGCCTACTCGATCGCCCTGGCCCTGACCTCCCCGCTGCTCGGCCGGCTGGTCGACCGGGTCGGGCAGACCCGGGTGCTGGTTGGCAGCGCCGCGGCCAGCGCCCTCAGCTTCGGGGCGCTGGCCGCCGCCGGCCGGAGCGCCTCTCCGGCCGTCCTGGCGGTGCTGGCCGCCCTGGCCGGCGCGTCGATCCCTCCGGTCGCCGCCTGCATGCGGGCGCTCTGGTCGGAGCTGCTCGGGCATGGCGGCCAGCTGCAGGCCGCGTTCGCGGTCGAGTCGACCGTGCAAGAGCTCATCTTCGTCATCGGGCCGCCGCTGGTCGCCCTGCTGGCCGCGGTCTTCTCGCCGGCCGCGGCCGTGCTCGGCACCGGTGCGCTGCTGCTGATCGGCGTCGGGGTGTTCGCGGCGACGCCGGCCTCGCGGGCCTGGCGCGGGCAGCGGCGGGCGGCCGACTGGGCCGGCCCGCTGCGCAGCCGCGGGATCCGCGCCGTCCTGGCCAGCATCGTGCTGCTGGCCGGCGCCTTCGGCATCGTCGAGGTGACGGTGGTGGCGGACGCCGAGCAGCTCGGCTCGCGCACCCTCGCCGGACCGCTGCTCGCCCTGTGGGCGGCCGGCAGCATGATCGGTGGCCTGGCCTTCGGCAGCCGCGCCTCCGACCGCGGGCCCGAGCAGCGCATGATCGGCCTGCTGTTCCTGGTGGTCGCCGGGATCGCGCTGCTCGCCGTGGCCGGCGGGCTGGTCCAGCTCGGCGCCGGCATGGTCCTGGCCGGGCTCGGGATCGCCCCCGCCATCGCCTGCCTGTACCTGCTGGTCGACCGGCTCGCCCCCGCCGGCACCGTGACCGAGGCGTTCACCTGGGTGACCACCGCGTTCGCCACCGGGTTCGCCGTCGGCAACGCGCTCGGCGGCACGCTGGTGCAGCAGGTCGGCATCGACGCGGCCTTCCTGATCGCCGCCGGCGGGGTCGCCGCCGCCGCCCTGCTGGCCCGACTGCGCCGCCACGCCCTCGCCGCCCCGCCGGCCGGAATGCCCGAGACCTGGGAAGGGTTGGGGCGAGCAGGATGATGTATCACTGGTATCCACGGACCCAGCTGGAACCCGGCACCAAGCTGTCGCGCGGGGTGGTTCGGCGCGTCTGGGGCTTCGCCCGCGACTTCCGCTGGCAGATCGCCACCTACCTGTTCCTGCTGGCGCTGTCGGCCCTGGCCGCCGTGATCCCACCGCTGCTGGTCCGGGAGCTGCTCAACACCGCCATCCCGCGGAAGAGCTTCAGCCTGGTCAACCTGATCGGCCTGGCCGCCGTCGGGGTGGCGGTCGCCAACGCCGGGCTGGCCCTCGGCCAGCGGCTGCTGTCCTCCCGGATCGGTGAGGGCCTGATCTACCAGCTCCGCACCACCATGTTCGACCACGTCCAACGCCAGCCCCTGGCCTTCTTCACCCACACCCAGACCGGCGCCCTCACCAGCCGGCTGAACAGCGACGTGGTCGGCGCCCAGCGGGCCCTCACCGGCACGCTCGGGTCGGTCTTCTCCAACCTGATCAGCCTGGTCACGACGCTGGTCGCCATGGCCCTGCTCAACTGGCGCATCACCCTGATGGCGGTGGCCGTGCTGCCGCTGTTCCTGCTCCCGGCCAAGCGGGTCGGGCGCCGGCTGCAGGCCATCACCAGGGAGTCGATGCAGCTCAACGCGGCCATGACCACCACCATGAACGAGCGCTTCAACGTCGCCGGGGCGCTGCTGGTGATGCTGTTCGGCCGCCGGGACCGGGAGCTGGCCGGGTTCTCCGACAAGGCGGCCGGGGTGCGCGACATCGGCGTCCGCTCCGCCCTGTACGGGCAGACCTTCTTCGTGGTCCTGGGCCTGGTCGGCGCCGTGGGCACGGCCGCCGTCTACTGGTTCGGCGGCCGGCTGGCCGTCGGCGGCAGCCTCCAGCCGGGCGACGTCGTCGCCCTCGCCGCCTACGTCACCCAGGTGTATGGGCCGCTGACCGCCCTGACCAACGCCCGCGTGGACGTGATGACCGCGTTCGTGTCCTTCGAGCGGGTGTTCGAGGTGCTCGACTTCGAGAGCCCGATCCGCGACCGGCCAGGCGCCCGCCCGCTGGAGCGTCCGGCCGGGCAGGTCGAGTTCGACCACGTCGGCTTCCGCTACCCCAGCGCCGAGGAGTCGACCATCGCCAGCCTCACCGGCGGTGCGTCGGCGGTCGGGGCCAGCGCCGGCGATCCGGTGCTGCACGACGTCAGCTTCACCGTCCGGCCCGGCGAGCTGGTCGCCCTGGTCGGCCCGTCGGGTGCGGGCAAGACCACCACCGCCATGCTGGTCGCCCGGGTCTATGACGTCACCGACGGTGCCGTGCGGGTCGACGGCATCGACGTCCGCGACCTCGAGCTGGAGAGCCTGCGGGGCGCGATCGGGCTGGTCGCCCAGGACCCGCACCTGTTCCACGACACCATCCTGGCCAACCTTCGCTACGCCAGGCCGGACGCCACCCTCGAGCAGATCGAGGGCGCCTGCCGGGCCGCCCGCATCCTCGACCTGATCGAGAGCCTGCCCGAGCGCTGGGAGACGGTGGTCGGTGAGCGCGGCTACCGGCTGTCGGGCGGGGAGAAGCAGCGGCTGGCCATCGCCCGGCTGCTGCTGGCCGACCCGGCGATCATGATCCTCGACGAGGCCACCGCCCACCTGGACTCGGAGGCCGAGGTCCACATCCAGGAGGCCCTGGCCGCCGCCCTGACCGGCCGGACCAGCCTGGTCATCGCCCACCGGCTGTCGACCATCGTCAACGCCGACCGCATCCTGGTCATCGACGATGGCCGGGTGGTCGAGCAGGGCACCCACGGCGAGCTCCTGGCCGCCGGGGGCCTGTACGCCGAGCTGTACCAGACCCAGTTCGGCCGTGCCCCGGTCTCGCCGCCAGCCCGTCTGGAGGCTCCCGCCTGAGCGGGCATCCCGACGCCCTCTACCAGGGCTACGTGTTCGACCTCGACGGGACCATCTTCCTGGGCGACGAGCTGCTGCCGGGAGCCGGTCGGCTGCTCGGCAAGCTGCGAGAGCTCGACCGCCGGATCGTCTTCCTCTCCAACAACGCCACCCGCGACCCGCGGATGTACGCCGAGAAGCTGCGGCGCCTCGGGGTCGAGGCGTCGGCCTCCGAGATCGTCAACACCGTGGTGACGATGACCCGGTGGCTGCTGCGCAACCACCCGGACGCGACCGTGTTCCCGATCGCCGAGGAGCCGCTGCGCCGGTCGCTGGCCGAGGCCGGGATCAGGCTCTCCGACCGGGCCGAGGAGATCGACTTCGTGATCGCCAGCTACGACCGCGGCTTCGACTACCGCAAGCTCCAGATCGCCTTCGACGCCATCTGGTACCACCGGCGGGCCAGGCTGATCACCACCAACCCCGACCGCTGGTGCCCGTTCCCGGGCGGTCGCGGCGAGCCCGACGCCGGCGCGATCGTGGCCGCCATCGAGGCTTGTACCGGCGTCAGCTGCGAGGTCAACGTCGGCAAGCCCGACCCGCTGATGCTCGAGGCCGCCGGGAAGCTGCTGGGTCTGGAGCCGAAGGACTGCGTCATGACCGGCGACCGGCTCTCCACCGACATCCGCATGGCGGTTGACGCCGGCATGCCCTCGGCGGTGGTCCTGACGGGCGAGACCACGGCGGAGATGCTGGTGGCTGTGCCGCCAGCAGCCAGGCCGACCTGGGTCCTCGACCGGATCGACCGGCTGCTGCCCGAGCGGCTGTGGCGGGAGCTCGGCTGGACGCCCGACGGCTGAGCCTGGGTGGCAGACTCTCCACCTGATGGCGGGCCGACCGGCGGGAGACGGATGAGCGCGAGCGGGAAGCGGCTGCGGGACGAGTTCGAGGCGTGCTTCGGGGGACTGGCGGCGATCGGGCGGGACCCGGCCGGCGGATGGACCCGCCTGGCCTGGACCGACGACGACCGGGCGGCCAGGGCCTGGTTCGAGTCCGAGGCCGCCGCCCGCGGCCTGACGGTCGAGCAGGACCCGGCCGGCAACCTCTGGGCCTGGTGGGGCGGGCCCCACAGCTCGAAGGCCGCCGGGGAGCGGCGGTGGACGGCTCCCGGAACGTCGCCGGTCCGTCCGCTACGTTCCCCCACCGGGGGCCCAGGCGCGGAACCGGGGCAGACGGGGGACCTCGGTGGGGTGGTGGCGGTTGGGAGCCACCTGGACACCGTGCGAGGGGGTGGGGCC
>DATHIG010000511.1:0-2448 GCA_035490035.1 Actinomycetes bacterium | reverse complement strand
CCAGCACCTGGTCAGGCGCTCCTGCCGCAAGGGCGCCGTCAACCCAATCCCCGACCTCAACTGGATGATCACCAGCCTGCCCGGCGACGTACTCCCGCTCGGTGTGGTTGGTCGCATGTCCACCTGGAAGCATCATCACGTCCACAGTCGGGCCACAACGACCCTGACCAGGACGACGATGACGAGCATGCCGAGTGCCCATCGCGCGCGCCGCTCGCGCTGATCGGGGTCGACGGCGACCCGGACAGGGCCAGCACGCGCGGGCCAGTCGCGCGGGTAGGCGCGCTCGTCGCCGGTCAGGGCGCGAATCCCGCCAAGCAGGGCGTAACCGATCCCCCCGAACAGCGCTGCCAGCACCACGACCGTGTACAACCCGAGGGTGAGCATGAACAGGAACGGAGTGGGGACCAGCAGTAGTACCTGCCAGAGCTGGAGACGAAGCGCGGCGACACCATGCCGGCGCAGGAATGGTGTGGCGCGGGAACCAACCAGGACCATCACCCCGGCGGCAATGAAGGGCAGACCCAGCCACAGCCCGACATGGGCCAGCGCGGCGGCGACACGCTCGGCCCATCCCGGCGGGCTCGGTGGCGACGCAGGTTCCGCCGCCCTTGACCGGATGGGGATCCCGGCGAGGAAGCCCAGTCCGACGTAGGCCACGCTCCCCGCGAGGGCCCCCGCAGCCCGCACCCACCACGGCGCCTCGTCCAGGAGGCACGACGACGTGGCGCACCGCCCGGCCGACCACAAGTGATAGCCGAAGTCGGTGCCGAAGTAACCGCAGATCCCACCGATAAGCGCGAGCGCTGTCCCGGCGAGCGCAAGCGCCACCATGTACTCTCGCGTCGGCCGGGACATGGCTACGCTGTCACGGCGCTATGACCGCGCCAACGTGCGTGGCTGTGATGCCGGGCACGACCGGCCGTTCGTCGCGCACGGTGGAATCCGACCCGGCATATCGGAACCTCGCCCTGCGCTCTCATGGTTACGAGTCTGCCCCGGGCTGTTGCGGCTACGCTGAGCCCAATGGCCGAGATCACATCGGGAACTGAGTGGCCGGTAGCCAGCCCTCCGTGTATGCCGGTCAGGCCAGGAGGTGCTGCAGGCGGCGGGACTCGGCGACCAGTCGGCTCGAGCCGCCACGACCGGTGATCGCGGCCAGCTCCGGGATCGCATGGCGGCCGCCGATGGCACTCGCGATCTCGGCGCCGAGGGCGAGCAGGTCGGGAAGCCCTCGCGGCGCCTGCTCCATTGCCGGCGGCAGCATCCCGGGGATGGCCGTGGCCAGGATCGCCCAGACCTCGCCAGTCGCGCCGGACCGGGCGACGTCACGCAAGGCCGGGACGACCCGGCCCACGTGCAGCAGGTCGAGCGCGACCAGCCCAGCGAGCTCGGCGCCGAGGGTGGACCCGTCAAGCTGGCGACGGCCGGCCAGGAGCACCAGGGCGTCGACCGCGGCCGCGCGGTCGACCGGGTCGCGGGCGCCGAGCCCGTTGGCCAGGCCAAGGGTCAGTCCCGGCCCGACCGGGCCGTCGGCCTCGGCCAGCACAGGCAACAGCTGCCCGTCGCCGCGCGCACCCCAGGGAAGCTGGGTGAGCCGCGGCTGCAGGTGCGCGGCGATCACGTCACGGTGCGATGGCAGCAGCGCCGGCCAGCATCCCAGCCACTCGCCGAGGTCCCAGACCCCCCGGTGCTCGGGTTCGGCAAGCTCGCACAACAAACCAGCCAAGGGTGGGCGCTGGGGCCGGAGACGGTGGACGATGCCAAGCGGCGTGGGCAGCGCCGGGGGGCCGGCGGGGCCCGGCCCTGGGGCGACGGTCGCGAACACCCGCACGAGCTCGTCGGTCACCGGCTGGGATGCGTCCGGCAGCCAGCGCGGGCGGCCCCGGACCACGCGGACCACCCGGGTCACCTCCGGGTCGGGCATGCCACCGTCGGCCAGCCAGGCGGCCAGCCGCCGGCCTGCCGGGGTGGGGAGCCGTCGGGCGCGGGCCACGGTCGCCGGGTTGGGCTCACGGGGCAACCGCAGCAAGGCCTGCTGCAGGTCATAGGCCCACGGCTCCCACCCACCATCGGCGGCCTGCTGGAGCCTGATCAGCAGCTCAGCCGGGTCGAGGTGTCCTGTGGCGGTGGTGGGGGTGGCCAGCAGCAGCGGCGGCGGCCGCCAGAGACCGGCGGCGATCTCATGCAGGCGGTACAGGATGGCCAGCCGCGGCGCCGGCAACCGGGCGCGGTGTCGGCGGTGGCTCCAGCCCCCGGCGTCCCACGTGGCGTCCATGGCCTTGCGAAGCAGGCGGCCCCTGGCTGTGGGGGTCACCGCAGCCAGGACGGCCCAGCTCAGCTGCTGGTACTCATTCAGGAGGACGTGGTTCGGAGTCGGATTGATGATGGGGAGCCACGACGGGATCCGGTAGCGGGCAAGCACCGGCTCAAGGGCGTGGCGCAGCC
>DATHIG010000510.1:0-12584 GCA_035490035.1 Actinomycetes bacterium | reverse complement strand
ACCACCACCTTCGGGGCCTTCATCTCGCTCACTCCTGGCAAGGACGGCCTGCTGCACATCTCCCGGCTGGGCAAGAAGGGCCAGCGGGTGCGGGCGGTCGAGGACGTCGTCAACGTCGGCGACAAGCTGCTCGTCGAGGTGATGGAGGTCGACCGCCAGAACCGCATCTCGCTGCAGCTGGCCGAGGAGGACGAGGCGGCCACCCCGGTCTCGGCTCCGGCCGCTCCGGCCGACGGCGACGGCGAGGAAGGCTGACCTGGTGGCGGCCAGGCGTCGCCTCGCGGACCGCACGGCTCGCCTCGGGGAGCCCGAGGCCGGGTTCGAGCGGACCGAGCTGCCGGGAGGCCTGCGGGTCCTGACCGAGCGCATGCCCTCGGTGCGCTCGGTCACCCTTGGGATCTGGGCCGGCGTCGGGTCCCGTGACGAGACCCCACGCCTGGCCGGCGCCTCCCACTACCTGGAGCACCTGCTGTTCAAGGGGACAAGGCGGCGCTCGGCACGCGACATCGCCGAGGCGATGGACGCGGTCGGCGGCGAGACCAACGCCTTCACCTCCAAGGAGTACACCTGCTTCTACGCCAGGACGCTCGACCGCGACCTGCCGCTCGCGGTCGACGTCCTGGTCGACATGCTGCGCTCCTCCAAGCTGGCCGGCGCCGACGTCGACGCCGAGCGGACCGTCATCCTCGAAGAGATCGGCATGCACAACGACGCCCCCGACGACGTCGTGCACGACCTGTTCGCCGAGGCCCTGTTCGGCGGCCACCCGCTCGGCCGGCCGGTGCTGGGCACGGTCGACTCGATCACGGCCATGCCGCGGGACGCGATCGCTCGCTACTGGCGGCGTCATTACGTGCCCGGCAACCTGGTGGTGGCGGCGGCCGGGAGCCTTGACCACCAGCAGGTGGTCGAGCTGGTCGCCGAGGCGTTCGGCGAGGCCCAGCAGGGCGAGCCGATCGGCCCGCGTGAGGGCCGGCGCGAGCCGCGCGTCCATGGCGGGGTCGCGGTCCGCCGCAAGCCGACCGAGCAGGCGCACGTGGTGCTGGGCAGCCGCGGGCTGTCCCGCGCCGACCCGCGCCGGTTCGCCCTTGGCGTGCTCAACGTCGCCTTCGGCGGCGGGGTCAGCTCGCGGCTGTTCCAGGAGGTGCGCGAGAAGCGCGGCCTCGTGTACTCGATCTACTCCTACGCCGCCCAGTACTCGGAGACGGGCTCGTTCTCGGTCTACGCCGGGGCCGCGCCCAAGCGCATCCACGACGTGCTGGCGATCGTCCGTGACGAGTTGGAACGGGTGGTGGCCGACGGGCTGACCGAGGCCGAGCTGGTGCGGGGCAAGGGGCACCTGGAGGGGTCGCTGGTGCTGGGCATGGAGGACACCTCCGGGCGCATGACCCGCCTGGGCAAGTCGGAGCTGACCTTCGGCGAGATCCTCTCGCTCGACGAGGTGATCCGGCGCGTCGACGCGGTGACCGACGCCGACGTGCGCGCCGTGGCCAAGGAGGTGCTCGGCACCGGCCCGCGCGCCCTGGCCCTGATCGGCCCGTTCGACGACAACGGCTTCGAGCAGTACGCCAGTTGAGCAAGGCGTGGGGTCCGCCCGCGGTGGACGACGGTGGGAGGGCATCGGGTCCGCCTGCGGCGGACGATGAATCGATTCCGACCGACAAGTTCGTCGGTCTGTCGGTGTGCGTCTTCTGCGCGTCGGCGGACGGGTTGCCCGAGGTCTACCGGCGGGCTGCCCGCGAGCTCGGCCGCGAGCTGGCCGGGCGCGGTCACCGGCTTGTATACGGCGGCGGCAACGTCGGCCTGATGGGCGAGGTCGCCCGCTCGGTCCACGAGCACGGCGGGACCGTCGTCGGGGTCATCCCCCAGACGCTGGTCGACCGGGAGCTGGCCTACGACCCGGCCGACGAGCTGCTGGTCACCGAGACGCTGCGCGAGCGCAAGGCGGAGATGGACGCCCGCGCCGACGCCTTCGTCGCCCTGCCCGGCGGGTTCGGCACCATGGAGGAGCTGCTCGAGGTGCTCACCTTGCGCCAGCTCCGCCTCCACGACCGTCCGGTGGTGCTGGTCAACGTGGCCGGCTACTGGGACCCGTTCCGGGCCATGGTCAAGGCCATGGTCGAGCAGGGCTTCTCCCCGATCGGCGAGGGGCAGCTGTTCCAGGTGGCCGAGACCGCCGCCCGGGCGCTCGACCTGGCCGAGGCCGGTCCGGCGTCCCCCGGCCCGCCGCCGGAGGGTGGGGAAGCGCCGGTGGAAGCGGTGGTCGAGGACTGGACCGCGGTCCCCGGCGAGGAGGCACCGATCAGGTGAGCGGGAACGGCGGCTGCCGCCACCAGGGGCCGGCGTCGACCTCGATCGAGGTCACCCACTTCACCCACCAGAAGCCACGCCGGCCAGGGGCGACCAGGCGGGCCGGGAAGCCGTGGCCGGCGCTGAGCGGGCGGCCCTGCAGACGGGTGGCGAGCAGCAGGCTGCCGGCGTCGGCCAGCGGCAGGCGTCGCCGGTAGCCGGTCCGGGATACGACGACCACGCTGCCGCCGGTGCCGCCGGCGGGGAGCAGCCGGTCCAGCCTGACCCCCTCCCACCGCGCCGGCGCGTACCACCCGCCGGTGCAGTCCAGCACCGCCTCGACCCGGTCGCCGAAGCCGGCCAGCTCCTGATAGGTCCAGTCGCGGGTCGCGCCCCCGACCCGGACCCGCAGCCGCCAGCTGTCCGGGTCGAGGACCGGCACCCGGTCGTCCAGCCACTGGGTCACCGGGATCTGTCCCGGGTCCACCCCCCTGGCTCCGCCCGCCGGGAGCGACCCGGACACCGGGAGCGAGCCGGTGAAGCGGCGGCGGGCGCCTGGCAGGCCGGCCAGCCGGGTGGCGCCCTCAACGGCCAGCAGCAGCAGCCCGGCGCCGCCGGCCACCGCCCCGGCCCGAAGCAGGGCCCGCCGGGACAGGTCGGTGCGCCGCGCCCGGACCCCGCGGGCGGCGGTGTGCCAGGCCAGCAGGGGCGCGGCGACCAGGGCCGCGCCGACATGGACCTGCATGGCGCTGACCGGCCCGACCGTGATCAGCAGGCCGGTCGCGTGGGCCAACCCGGCCGCCACCGCGAGCAGCACCATGATCCCGAACGCCACCGAGACCCAGCGGCCGGGGCCGCTCCGCCTGGCCAGTCCTCGCCGCACGATCACCGACTTCCAGGGCGCCAGCACCAGCACCGCCAACCCGGCCAGCCCGTGCCCGACCACCACCGGCCGCGCCCACCCGGTCCCGGCGGCAAACGCCAGCCCACCGCTGACCAGCGTCACCACCAGCACGACCAGCAATCCAAGATTGGTTCGCCGCGCCCCCATCCCCCCACTGTACGACCCGCGCGGGCTCAGCGGTCCACAGTGATCCTTAAGTAGAGGTTGACCCTTCCGGCTGGACCGTCGCGAGGTGGCGGTCGGAGACGACCGCGTGGTAGCGGCCGAACTCGTACAGGCCGACCGACTCGGCGACCCGGGCCGAGGCATGGTTGTCGGGGTCGTGGTTGTAGAGGACGGCCCGGCCCTCGGCGAGCACGGCCCGGGCGGCGGCGGCGACCACGGCCTTGGCCAGGCCCCGACCGCGGGCCGCCTCGGAGGTGCCGACCGAGATCTCCCGGAGCCGGTCGTCGTAGCGCTTGAGCACCGCGGTCGACAGCACCTCGCCGTCCTCCCCGAGAACGATCCAGGCTTCACCGGTGAAGTGGCCGATCACCCAGCTGGGCAGGCGGGGGTCGGTGGCATCCACGACGGCGACCTCGACCGACGGCGGCGGGATGGCGACCCCGGTGCGCGCGACCCCGGAGAACAGGTGCCCGGGGATGGCGGCGGCGACCGCCTCGAGGCTGGGCAGGATGGTCGCGGGGCCGCGCAGGTGCTCGCGGAGCAGCCGGCTCCACCTGGGGACGACCCCGACCACGGCGCCGCCCCGGCGGGTCAGGGCGCGGACCGGCATGCTCGGATGGGGCGTCTCGGTGACGGCGACCTGGCCGGGCACCAGCTGCTCGACCGGCAGCCGGTAGCGGTCGCCGAGCACGGCCAGCACAACGGTCTCGTTGTCCACCAGATCCAGCATGGCAACAGCCTAACCAAACCGGCGGGCCGCAAGCAGGGGTCGTCATCGGGGGGAGGAGCTATCCTGCGTCCGGTCGGCAGGGCGAGCGGGAGGAGACGGCCAGTGCGGGTCGGGGTGCTGGGGGCGACCGGTCGGATGGGGCGGGCGACCTGCCGGGCGGTGCTGGCGGCGCCCGACCTGGAGCTGGCCGCGGTGGTCGCCCGCGAGACCGCCGTCGGCCTCCGGCTGCGCGATCTGGTGCCGGAGGCTCCCGAGGAGCTGTCGATCGGCGAGCACCTGTCCGACCTGCTGGCCGCCGACGCCGAGGTGGTGGTCGACTTCTCCCGGCCCGAGGCGACCGCCGCCGCCGTCGAGGGGCTGCTGGCGTCGGGGGTCCACCTCGTCTCCGGGACCACCGGGCTGCCGCCCGAGGTCATGGACGACCTGGCCGCGATGGCCGGCAAGGCCGATCACGGCAACGCCGTGTGGGCGCCCAACTTCGCCCTCGGGGCGGTGCTGGCCATGCACTTCGCGGCCGTCGCCGGGCGCTTCTACCCGGCCGCCGAGGTCATCGAGCTGCATCATCAGGGCAAGGCCGACGCCCCGTCGGGCACGGCCCTGCGCACCGCCAGGACGATCGCCGCCGCCCGCCGCGAGGCGGCCAGCGCCCCCGCCGGCAGCGAGTCGGTGCCCGGGGTCAGGGGCGGCGAGGTCGACGGGGTGCGGGTCCACTCGGTCCGCCTGCCCGGGCTGGTCGCCCACCAGGAGGTCATCTTCGGCGGCCAGGGGGAGGTCCTGACGTTGCGCCACGACTCGCTCGACCGGTCCTCGTTCATGCCAGGGGTGCTGCTGGCCGTCCGCCAGGTGGCCAACCGGGCCGGTCTGACAATCGGCCTCGAGCCGCTGCTGGGGCTGGCATGACCCCCTACTGGGTCGAGGAGTTCACCGAGGCCGAGCAGGCCCGCCTCGCCCCCTACTTCACCAACCTCCACCGGCCCGTGTTCGCGCTGCGCAACCTGCCCGAGACGGTGAAGGGCGCCCTGTTCGCCCGCTACTCCCGCTCGGGCAAGACCCTGCGCCGCCTGTTCCTCGACGAGTTCGCCGACCAGGTGGAGCAAGGGGAGTCCGGTGGGGCGCTTGCCGCCCCCCCGGTCGATGAGGCGGGCCAGGTCGGCGTGGCACGAGCCGAGGCATTGTACGAGCGCGTGTTCCAGGAATACGGAGACGACTCCGTCGCGCAGCTGGGCGGCGCCCACGTGGCCTGCGAGCAGGCCTCCAACCTGCTCACCAAGCTGCTGGAGTGGGGCCGGCTGGCCGCCTACCTGGAGCAGTCGACCCGGTATGTGTCCTACGCCGACCGGCCGGGCGGCCGCTGGCGCTACCACCTGGACCCGGACGTCGACGCCAGCGACCTCGGCCCCACCTACCGGCGGGTGATGGACGGGTTGTTCGCCACCTACGCCGAGCTGCTGCCGGCGCTGACCGACCACCTGGCCCGGGTCGTCCCCCACGAGCCGGGGTCGAGCGAGGCCGCCTGGAAGCGGGCGGTCAAGGCCAGGGCGCTGGACGGGCTGCGCGGGCTGCTGCCCGCCGCCACCACCTCCAACCTCGGCATCTTCGCCACCGGCCAGGCCTACGAGGCGCTGCTGCTGCGCCTGCGCGCCAGCGCCCTCCCCGAGGCCCGTGCCTACGCCGACCTGCTGCTGGAGGAGCTGCGTCAGGTGATCCCGGCGTTCCTCGTCCGGGTCGACCGCGAGGACCGGGGCGTGGCCTGGTCCCGCTACCTGGCCGAGACGGCCGACGAGACCGCCAAGGTGGTCGAGGCGGTGCTCGGCCAGGCGCCCCCGGCCGAGCAGCCCGGACCGTCGGTCCAGCTCACCGAGTTCGACCCGGCCGGCGAGGACAAGGTGCTCACCGCGATCGCCTACCCGCACCTCGGCGTTGGCGAGGCCGAGGTGGCCGCCCGGGTGGCCAGGCTCGGGGCCGACGAGCGGGCCCGGCTGCTGGCCGCCTACGTCGGGCGGCGGCGCAACCGCCGCCACCGCCCCGGCCGGGCATTCGAGCGGGCCGTCTACACCTTCGACGTGGTCGCCGACTACGGCGCCTTCCGCGACCTGCAGCGACACCGGATGTGCACGATCGTCTGGCAGCCGCTCACCCCCGACCTCGGCTACGACCTGCCCGCCGACCTCGCCGAGGCCGGCCTGGCCGAGCGGTTCCGGAACGCCATGGGGGAGTCCGCCGAGCTGTACCGGGCCCTGCGGCCCCGCTTCCCGGCCCAGGCCGCCTACGCGGTCGGCCTCGCCCACCGGGTCCGGTTCGCCATGACCATGAACGCCCGCGAGCTGCTGCACCTGGCCGAGCTGCGCTCCACCCCCCAGGGGCACCCCAGCTACCGGCTGGTCGCCCAGCAGATGCACCGCCTGGTCGCCGAACAGGCCGGTCACAAGGGCCTCGCCGCAGCGATGCGGTTCGTCGTCCACGACGAGGTCGAGCTCGGCCGCCTGGCCGCGGAACGGCGCCTCGAAGGCCGGCAGGCCGAGGCGTCGTTGGACCGCTCAGGCCGCGCTGTTCCCGGATAGGCGACCCCGCCGGTTCGGCCTGATCGGCTCGGCCGAGCGATTGTCAGGGGTTTGTCCGCGTCGTAGCATGCCGGAGCGCCGCGAGCGTCAATCCCTGGCATGCAGACCGATACTGATCCGTCGTCGAGCCGTGCGAGCGCCGAAAGCGCCGTCGGCTTGACCTTCGTCGCCGTCGTCCTGGTGAGCCTGTTCGCCGCCGGCACCCTCGGGGTGGTCGCGACCAGAGCATCCGGGGAGACCCCGGCCTCCGACCCGGAGCCGGAGACGCCGGTGGCCGACTCCGCCCGCCCCGCCGTGCTGGTCAGGGACAAGGTCGTCGCCCGCTTCAGGGAGCTGATGCTGTTGCGCGAGATCGCCCTGCGCGAACGCGATCCCCACCTGCTGGCGTCGGTCTACGCGCCGGGGGCCCCCGGCCTGGCCAAGGACCGGGCCGAGATCGCGGGGCTACGCCGCTCCGACCGCCGTCTCGACGGCCTGCGCCTGCCGGTCAAGGTGTTCAACGCCTACCGGCCCGGCAACGGCAGCTGGGTGGTGATCGCCCGGCTCGGCCGCTCCCCGGTCCGGCTGGTGACCAGGACCGGCCGGCAGGTCAGGGCGTTCAAGGGCACCGCAGCCGTCTACCGCTGCACCCTGGTCAGGCGCGACGGCAGCTGGCTGCTGCTGCGGTTCGCGGTGTCCTAGCTGGCTGCTGTCAGAGCCGGTACAGGCGGGTGGCGTTGGTGGCCAGGATGCGCCGTGCCGTGTCCCGGGCGGCCGCCTCGTCGAGGCCGCCCATCTCGACCTCGGTTCGCAGCACGCGTGCCAGCGCTCTTCGCCAGACGGTCGCCCCCCACCAGTACGCCTCCGGAAAGGAGTGGCCGCCGGAGCCGGCCAGCAGCTTGCCGGGAGGGCACAGCCCGAGCGCCTCCGACACCATCCGGACCGCGACCGGCTCGGCCAGGGAGACGGCCAGCGAAAGGTCCATGTGCACCTGCGGGTAGGTGCCGGCCAGGGAGGCGGCGCTGCCGACGTAGGGATAGCAGTGGAGCAGCACCACCGGGCAGTCCTCGGTGCGTGGGTCGCGCAGCATCGGCCAGAGCAGGGCCGGGTCGGCGTGGGGGAGGTACACGTCCTCGTCGCCGAGGCCGGTGTGGAACTGGAGCGGCACCTGGCGGGTCGCGGCCAGCTCGGCCGCCCGCCTGACCAGGAACGGCAGCAGCACCGGGTCGTCGAACCTCGCCGCCTGGGCGGCCTTGTCCAGGTTCGAGAAGGCGCGGCGGCGGTCGGCCTGGCTGGACTCGGTGAACAGCCACAACCCGCCCCGGTGGGCGGCGATCGACTTGAGCGCCACCACGCCGCGCTCCATGGCCGTGCCCACCCGTTCCTCGAAGCCGCCGAGGAAGCGGGCCAGCGAGCGGGCGGTCGGGGCGCCCTGCCTGAGCAGCTCCTCGGCCAGCGCCTCCAGCCGGACGATCTCGTGCACCGGCCGGTCGGCGGCCCGTTCCAGCTCCGGGACCTTGAGGACCTTGTCGCCGCCGGACCCGGTGTCGACCAGCAGGGCGGCCGTGCCGGCATGGTCGAGCAGCAACCGCAGGTACCCGGCCGGGTCGGCCCCGGCCAGCTCGTCCCGACTGGCCACCACCAGCCGCTCCAGCTCCTCGCCGGAGGAGACCGGGGAACCGGCGCCGGAACGCTCGGGGACCGGACGGCCCGGTTCCGGGGCGACCCCGAGCAGGTCGGCAAGGGCGATCAGGAAATGGCGGTAGCCGAGCAGCCCTGGCACGTCCCTGGCCAGGCTGGCCGGCCTGGCGGCGGTGGTGAAGCTCCCGCGCCAGGCCGGCCACTGGCCGCCGCCGCTGCGCGCCCAGGTGGCGAGCAGGCTGTGACAGTGGTGATCGGCGAGCACCAGGTCGCCGAGCACGCGCCCGGCTGGCCCGGCCCGGCTGGCCACGGCGCTGCCGGCTACTCTGGCAGGAGGGCGGGAAGGACGTCGCGGACGCTCAGGACCCCGAGGAGCTGGCCGCCCTCGTAGACCACCAGGTGCCGGATGCGGCGGCGGGCCATCACCCCGGCCGCCTCGACCAGGTCCCAGTCGGGGCCGACGGTGACGACGTCGGAGGTCATGATCTGCTCGACGCTGACCGTCTCGGGGTCGGACGCCGCCGCGACCGCGTTCAGCACGTCGCGCTCGGTCAGGATGCCGATGAGCATCTCGGCGTCCTGGACCACGGCCGAGCCCACCCCGTGCTTGGCCATCAGCTGGGTCGCCTCCCGTAGCGACTGGGCCGGACCCACCGCCACCACGGCGCTGCTCGCCACGTCCCGCACCTTCATGGCGGCACCTCCTTGGTCGCGGATCAGGGTGCCGCCTACCTTAAAGCCCGGCGAACGCGCGGTCGAGTAGCTCCTGCTGCTCCTGCTGGTGCAGGGTCGGGCTGCCGGCCGCCGGGGCCGCCCCCTCGTCGCGGCCTGCAAGCTCCAGCCGCACCCCCAGCTCCTCCTCGGCCTTGAGGCGCAGGTACCGCCAGGCGCCCATGTTCTCGGGCTCCTCCTGGACCCAGCTGCGCCGATCGGCGTTGGGGTAGGCGTCGAGCTGCGCCCGCAGCGCCTGCGCCGGGAACGGGTACAGCTGCTCCACCCGGACCAGGGCCACCTGGTCGAGACCGGCGTCGGCGCGCCGCTTGGCCAGGTCGTAGTAGACCTTGCCGCTGCAGAGCAGGACCCTGCCGACCCGGTCGGGCGACGGCTGCCCGGGGTCGGGCAGCACCTCGTGGAACTGGCCCCCGGTCAGCTGCTCGGCGGTGGAGCGGGCCGCGGGCAGCCGGAGCAGCGACTTGGGGGTCATCACGATCAGCGGCTTGCGGTTGGCCCGCATGGCCTGGCGGCGCAGCAGATGGAAGTACTGGGCCGGGGTCGACGGGTAGGCGACCTGCATGTTGTCCTCGGCGGCCAGGTCGAGGAAGCGCTCCAGGCGGGCGCTGGAGTGCTCGGGGCCCTGGCCCTCGAACCCGTGGGGGAGCAGCAGGACAAGGCTGGACCGCTGCCCCCACTTGTCCTCGGCGGCCGAGATGAACTGGTCGACGATGATCTGGGCGCCGTTGACGAAGTCACCGAACTGCGCCTCCCACAGCACCAGCGCGTCGGGGTTGGCGACCGAGTAGCCGTACTCGAAGCCCATGGCCGCGAACTCGCTGAGCAGGCTGTCGTACACGAAGAACCTGCCCTGGCTCTCGCCCAGGTTGGCCAGCGGGGCATATTGCTCGCCGGTGCGCTGGTCGACCAGGACCGAGTGGCGCTGGCTGAAGGTGCCCCGGCGGGTGTCCTGCCCGGACAGGCGGATGGTGCGGCCCTCCTGGAGCAGCGAGCCGTAGGCCAGCGCCTCGCCGAGCGCCCAGTCGACGGCGTTGCGCTCCAGCGCGCCGGCCCGCTGCTCCAGCCACCTGGTCAGCTTGGGATGGACCTCGAAGCCGTCGGGGACCGTGGTCAGCTTGACCAGGAGCTGGTCCAGGGTCGCCCGGTCGACGCTGGTGTCGACGGCCGGGTCGGTGGCCATCGGGGCCGGCCGCTCCAGCTCGACCTTGGCCACCTGGCTGTCCTCCTCGCCGCGGGTGTCGTCGAAGGCCTGCTGCAGACGCTGGCGGAACTCCTCCAACGCCCGCTCGGCGTCCTCGATCGACAGGTCGCCGCGGTTGACCAGCGCCTCGGTGTAGAGCTTGCGGACCGGGCGCCTGGCCTTGATCCGCTCGTACATCAGCGGCTGGGTGAACGACGGCTCGTCGGCCTCGTTGTGGCCGTAGCGCCGGTAGCACCACATGTCGATGACGACGTCCTTCTTGAACGCCTGCCGGAACTCGAAGGCGAGGCGGGCCACACGCACGCAGGCCTCGGGGTCGTCGCCGTTCACGTGGAAGATGGGCGCCTGGATCATCTTGGCCACGTCGGTGGCATAGGTGGAGGAGCGTCCGTAGTCGGGGCTGGTGGTGAACCCGACCTGGTTGTTGACCACGATGTGGACCGTGCCGCCGGTCCGGTAGCCGCGCAGCTGGGACAGGTTGAGGGTCTCGGCGACCACCCCCTGGCCGGCGAAGGCGGCGTCGCCGTGGAGCAGGATGGGCAGCACCGGCGCCTCCTCGCCCCGGTCGAGCTGGTCCTGCCTGGCCCTGGCGATGCCCTCGACCACCGGGTTGACCGCCTCCAGGTGGCTGGGGTTGGAGGCGACCTCGACCCGCACCTCCTTGCCGGAGCGGGCGACGTGCTTGCCGACGGCGCCCAGGTGGTACTTCACGTCGCCCGAGCCCTGGGTGAGGGTCGGGTCGAGGTTGCCCTCGAACTCGCCGAAGATCTCCCCGTAGCTCTTGCCGACGGTGTTGGCCAGGACGTTCAGCCGCCCGCGGTGGCTCATGCCGATGACCGCGCCCTCCATGCCGGCGTCGGCGGCCTTGTCCAGGACCGCGTCGAGCATGGGGATCAGGCTCTCGCCGCCCTCCAGGCTGAACCGCTTGTGCCCGGTGTACTTGTTGTGCAGGAAGCGCTCGAACGCCTCGGTCTCGCTGAGCTTGTGCAGGATCTGCAGCTGGTCCTCCTTGGGCAGCTCGTGGGGAACGCCCTCGACGTGCTGCTGGATCCACTCCTTCTCGTCGGTGTGCGAGTTGTGCATGTACTCGACGGTGCCGGTGCGGCAGTAGGCGTCGCGCAGCAGGTGCAGGATCTCGCCGAGCGGCAGCTCCCGCCGGCCCGCCAGCCCACCGGTGACGAAGCGGCGCTCCAGGTCCCAGATGGTGAAGCCGTAGCTGGCCGGGTCGAGCTCGGGATGCATCTGGGGCGGCTTGGCCTTCAGCGGGTCGAGGTTGGCGATCAGGTGGCCCCTGACCCGGTACAGGTTGATCAGCTGGAGCACGTGGGCCTGCTTCTCGACCGCCTCCAGCGAGTCCTGGCTGGGCTTCTCGTCCTTGTGCCACTGCACCGGCACGTACGGCACGGTCATGCTGGCGAACAGCTCGGCGTAGAAGTCGTCCTCGCCGAGCAGCAGCCGGTGCATCCGGGCCAGGAACTCGCCGCTCTCGGCCCCCTGGATCACCCGGTGGTCGTAGGTCGAGGTCAGGGTGACGACCTTGCCGATGCCCATGTCGGCCAGGCTCTGGGGGTCGGACCCCTGGTACTCGGCCGGGTAACCGATCGCGCCGACGCCGATGATGGCCGACTGGCCGGCCATCAGCCGGGGGACCGACAGCACGGTGCCGATGGTTCCCGGATTGGTGATGGTCAGGGTGGTGTCGGCGAAGTCCTTGACGGTCAGCTTGTTGGCCTTGACCCTGGCGACGATCTCCTCGTAGGCGCGCACGAAGCCGGCGAAGTCGAGCGTGTCGGCCTGCTTGATGTTGGGCACCAGCAGGGTCCGCGACCCGTCGGGGCGCCTGGTGTCGACGGCCAGGCCGAGGTTGACGTGCCCGGGACGGACGGCGTTGGGCTTGCCGTCGACCTCCCGGTACACGGTGGTCATCACCGGCACCGCGTCCAGCGCCCTGACCACCGCGTAGGCGATCATGTGGGTGAAGCTGACCTTGCCGCCCTGGCGCCGGCGCAGGTGCCCGTTGAGCACGCTGCGGTTGACCTCCAGCAGCCTGGCCGGCACGGTGCGCACCGAGGTGGCGGTGGGGACGGCCCGGCTGGCCTCCATCGCCTCCACGATCCTGGCCGCCGCCCCCCGCAGCGGCACCAGGTCCTCGGCCGCCCCCTTGCCGTCCCCCTCGGCCGCCGCCGTGCCTTCGTCCTGGCGCTTGGCGGCCGGGGCGGCGGACTTGGGGGCGGCCGAGCCCTCGGCCCTGGCCGCCGGGGCCTGGCGCGGCTCGGCCGGCGTGGATGGCTTGGCGGGCCGGGCCTCCTGCGGAGTCACCGGAGTGGCCGGCTCGCGGGGCGCCCGGGCCCCCTCGGCCTCCGGCGGCGCCTGGGCCTCCGG
>DATHIG010000509.1:0-5978 GCA_035490035.1 Actinomycetes bacterium | reverse complement strand
CACCGGCTGGCTGCGGGCCAGCAGCAGGCCCAGCCTGGCCCCGTCCTCCTCGAGGACCCGCAGCTCCTCCAGCCGGGTGCGGGCCATAGAGCGGTCGATGCTGGTGCTGGCGGTCGAGTCGCCGAACGCCCGTGCGTCCTGGACCACCAGGGCGCGGTGCTCCTCCGCCCGTGCCATCCGGTACTTACGCGTCACCCCGGCAACCTCCCTCGACTTCGGCAAGACCCTATCAATGTCCGCGGACAGGGCGAGCAGGAATCCGTTACGGCCGTAGAACGGCCAGGAAACCTCCCGGCAACACCGCTGCTGTACCTACTGGGCGTGCCGGTTCGACTCCGACGCAGAAAGGGGTACCGCCTTGGATTCCGGCGATACCGCATTCGTCCTCATGTCCGCCGCCCTGGTGATGTTCATGATCCCAGGCCTCGCCCTGTTCTACGGCGGCATGGTCAGGGCCAAGAACGTCCTGGCCACCGTCATGCAGAGCTTCTTCACCATCGGCCTCGTCTCGGTGCTGTGGGTGCTGGCCGCCTACTCGCTGGCCTTCGGCCCCGACAAGGGAGGTCTGATCGGCGGCCTTGACTACCTCGGCTTTGCCGGGGTCGGTCAGGAGCCCAACCCCGACCTGTCCCCGACCATCCCCCATATCGCCTATGCCGTCTTCCAGCTGTTCTTCGCCGCCATCACCCCGGCCCTGATCACCGGCGCCTTCGCCGAGCGCATGAAGTTCTCGGCGTTCGCCCTGTTCACCACCCTGTGGCTGTTCCTGGTGTACGCCCCGCTGGCCCACTGGGTGTGGGCGCCCGGCGGCTGGCTGCGTGAGCTCGGCGCGCTCGACTTCGCCGGCGGAACCGTCGTGCACATGAACTCGGGCTTCGCCGCGCTGGCCGCCGCCATCGTCATCGGCAAGCGGCGCGGGTTCCTCAAGGAAGCGATCGTCCCCCACAACCTGACCCTGACCATCCTCGGCGCCGGCATCCTGTGGTTCGGCTGGTTCGGCTTCAACGCCGGCAGCGCGCTGGCCGCCAATGGCCTGGCCGCCACCGCCTTCATCGCCACCAACACCGCCACCGGCGCGGCCGTGCTCGGCTGGTGCCTGACCGACTACCTGCGCCGGCGCAAGACCACCACCCTCGGCGCGGCCTCCGGTGCGGTCGCCGGGCTGGTCGCCATCACCCCGGCCGCCGGTTTCGTCGGCCCGATGGGGGCGATGGCCATTGGCCTGGCCGCCGGGATCGTCTGCGCGCTGGCCGTCAGCCTCAAGTTCAAGGCCGGCTACGACGACGCGCTCGACGTGGTCGGCGTCCACGCGGTCGGCGGCATGCTCGGCGCCCTGCTCATCGGCGTCTTCGCCAACACCGCGTTCAACGAGCTCGGCGCCGACGGTCTGCTGGCCGGCGGTGGGCTCGCCCTGCTCGGCAAGCAGGCGGTCGCCGTCGTGGCCACCCTCGCGTTCTCCTTCGGCCTCAGCTTCGGGCTGCTCAAGGTCGTCGACCTCGTGGTCGGCCTGCGGGTCACCGAGGAGGAGGAGCGGGCTGGGCTGGACATCAGCCAGCACGAGGAGGTCGGCTACGCCTTTGCCGAGGGCGGCGGGGGCATCGCCCCGGTCCCGGCCGGGCACGCCCCTGCCGAGCGCTCTCCCGCAGCCGTCCGCGTACCTCAAGGAGATCTGGGCTGATGAAGCTGGTCGTCGCGGTCATCAAACCGTTCAAGCTGGATGAGGTGAAGGCGTCGCTGGAGGGCGTCGGCGTCCAGGGCCTGACCGTCACCGACGCCCGCGGCTTCGGCCGCCAGCGGGGCCACACCGAGGTCTACCGTGGCGCCGAGTATCAGGTCGAGCTGCTTCCCAAGACCCGTATCGAGGTCCTGGCCGACGACGACGCGGTCGAGGACATCGTCAAGGCGATCGTCGACGGTGCCCGCACCGGCTCGATCGGCGACGGCAAGGTCTGGGTGCTGAGCGTCGAGCAGACGCTGCGCATCCGCACCGGCGAGATGGGAGGGGATGCGCTCTGATCCCGCCCCCGGGCTGACCGGGGGCGGGGAGTCCGAGGGCCCCAAGCTTGGGCCCCCGGCGGGAGAGGAGGGTCCCGTGGACCTGGCCGGGGTACGAGCGGCCGCGGAGCTGACCCTGACCGACGGCGGTCGCCCGGCCCGGCGCCGGGCGGCCGCCCTCGACAACGCCCTGGCCGAGCTGGTCGACACCGTACCCCTGCCTCGCAGCACCCTGGCCGTGCTGGCCGTCGGCGGCTACGGGCGGGGCGAGGTGTCGCCCCACTCCGACGTCGACCTGCTGCTGCTGGTCGACGACAAGCGGCGACCAGGTCCCGAGGCGCTGCGCGGGCTGCTCTACCCGCTGTGGGACGCCGGCTTCCAGGTCGGGCACGCGGTCTGCTCGCCCAAGGAGGCGATCGAGCGGGCCAAGGGCGACCTGGAGGCTGCCACCTCGCTGCTGGAGGCCAGGCTGGTGGCCGGGCCGGTCGGGCTGATGGAGGAGGTGACCGGCCGGAAGCGGCGCTGGCTGGAGCGGGACGGGCGCCGCCTGGCCCGGCGGCTGCTGGAGGTGACCGCCGAGCGGCACCTGCGGGTCGAGCGGGCCGGCTGGGTGCTCGCGCCCGACCTCAAGCAGGACGTCGGTGGGCTGCGCGACCTGCACGCGGTCGGCTGGCTGGCCGCGGTCGCCGGCTGGCCTCGCCCGGCCGGCCGTCCCGAGCTGGTGCGGGCCGGGGAGCTGCTGCTGGCCGTGCGCGAGGCGTTGCACGGCCAGTCGCGACGCAAGACCGACCGGGTCAGGGCCGACCTCCAGCCGGCGGTGGCCAAGGCCCTCGGGCTGGACGGCGAAGACGGCACCGACCAGTTGATGGCGGCCGTGCACACCGCCGCCCGCACCATCGAGTACCTGGCCGCGGTCGAGACCCGGGCGCTGGCCGAGCGTCTGCTCGGCGGCCCGCGCCGCTCCGGCCTGGTCCGCCGCCTCGAGCCGGGCGGCATCCGCCTGGAGGACGGCCTGCTGGTCGCCGACCCGACCCAGGCGACCACCTCCGGTGGCCCTGGCACGGTTGCACGCGACCCGGAGGCCGAGGTGCTGCTGGCCATGCGGCTGCTGGCGGCAAGGGCACGCACCGGACGGCAGATCGCCCGCCCGACCCTGACCTGGCTGGAAGGCGCGTTCGACCGGACGCCGATCGAGACCTGGTCCGAACCGGCCAGGGCCGCCTTGATGACGATCCTGCGCGGGCCGGAGGCGGTCGGAGCCTGCGAGCTGCTCGACCACGTCGGGGCATGGCCGGTACTGCTCCCGGAGTGGACGTCGGTGCGGGGCCGGGTCCAGCACGACCCGTGGCACCGCTACACCGTGGACGGGCACGCCTTCGCCGCCGTGGCCGAGGTGACCCGGCTGCTGGACCAGGACGAGCGGGCCGCGCGGACCGCGGAGGCCGCCGGCGACCTCGACGCGCTCTACCTGGCCGCGCTGCTGCACGACATCGGCAAGGGATCGGGGCCCGACCACAGCGTCGTCGGGGAGCTGCTGGCCCGCCGGGCCCTGCAACGCATGGGCCTTGGGGCCGACGAGGTCGAGGAGGTGGCCGTGCTCGTCCGCCACCACCTCCTGCTGGTCGAGACCGCGACCCGGCGCGACCTCGACGACCCCACCGTGGTCGAGGGCGTGGCCGTGGCCATCGGGTCGCCGCGCCGCCTGCGCCTGCTGCACCTGCTCACGGTCGCCGACGGGCTGGCCACCGGGCAGGCCGCCTGGAACGACTGGAAGGGGACGCTGGTGGCCGACCTGGCCGCACGGGTCCTGCACGTGCTGGAGCGGGGGGCGCCGCCCGAGCCCGGAGACCCGGAGGCGCTGGCCAGGCGGATCGAGTCGGCCCGTCCAGCGCTTGCCGGCCAGGCCGCCCGCCTGCTCGCCACCCTGCCCGACTCCTACCCGACCGCGGTGGACGCCGACGAGCTGGCCGACGAGCTGGAGCTGCTTGCCGACCCTCCCGGCCCCGGCGGGGTCCGCTACCGGCTCGACCCTTCCGGCGACGGGCACGGGCTGGTCACCGTCTGCGCGGCCGACCGGCCGGGGACGCTGGCCCGGACGACCGGCGTGCTGGCCCTGCACCGGGTGTCGGTGCTCCGCGCCCACGCCTGGTCGACCAGCGGAGGCCTGGCCCTTGAGCGCTTCGCGGTGCAGGCGCCGGCGACCCTGCGCTGGGAGCGTCTGGGGGCCGACCTCGACGCGGCCTGGTCAGGACGGCTCGCGGTCGACGCCCGCCTGGAGCGCAAGGCCCGCGACTACCGCCCGCCGTCCCCGGTCGAGCCCGACGTTCGGGTGCTGCCCGACGAGTCCGCCCACTCGACCGTCGTCGAGGTCAGGGCCGGCGACGCCCTCGGCCTGCTCCACGCCATCGCCGCCGCCCTCGGCGACCTCGACCTCGACGTCCGCGTGGCCAAGATCGACACCCTCGGCGACCGGGTCGTCGACACCTTCTACGTCCGCTCCCCCTGGGGCGCCAAGCTCAGCGACGACCAGGCCGCCGAGCTCACCCTGGCCATCCGCCACCGCACCACCCGTCTCCTCGGCGGCTGACTGCTAGGCTCAGCCCCCGTCGGGTCCGTCCGGGGGGCCGAGCAAGGAGCGTGTGATGTCGCAGCAGGTTCCACCGCCACCGCCGTCGGCTGGCCCACCCGGCGCAGGCCCGCCGGCGCAGCCGTTGCCGCCCGACCAGGAGCGGCTCTGGGCGATGCTCTCCCACCTGCTGTCGTTCGTGGCCGCCTACATCGCCCTCGGCTTCCTGGCCCCGCTGACCATCCTGCTGGTCTTCGGGCCGCGCTCGGCCTACGTCCGCGAGCACGCCGTCGAGTCGCTGAACTTCAACCTCACCTGGCTCCTCTACGGGATCGTGGCCGCCTTCCTGGCCATCCTGCTGATCGGCATCCCGATCCTGATCGCCCTCGGCATCGCCTACGTCATCCTGGTGATCATCGCCTCGATCCGGGCCAACAACGGCCAGCTCTACCGCTACCCGCTGACCGTCCGGTTCGTGAAGTAACACTAGGTCGGCGGGCAGTCGCAGGGCGTGGTGTGGCATCGGGGGCAGTCCCCGGCGTAGCGGCCGACCGCCTTGCCCAGGTCGACCCCGACCAGGTTGGCCACGCTGGCCAGCCAGGCAAGCGCGTCCCCGAGCTCGTGCTCCAGGGCGGCAGGGTCGTTGCCGCGCAACGCCTTGGCCACCTCCCCGACCTCCTCGACCCACCAGCGGAAGGTCCCGTCCACCCCACGGGCACGGTCCCGCGCCCCGTACAGCGCCTCGATCCGCTCCTGCAGCTCGGCCAGCTCCACCATCGCCCTCCCGGTGCCACGGTTCTCCTCTGCTTATCACAGAAGGTCCTGGACGGGCCCTATCCAGGGCAACTCTGTGGTCCTGTGCACCGGGGTGCTGGCAGGTGGGAGGTTGGGCCGGTGCAGCAGCACTCGACAACCGAACTCGACCTATATAGATTTACGCTGTGCGGCTTGAGCGGCGGCTACGGCCGGCGACGGGGGCGGTATCCCGGCCGCCGATGCAGCGCCGATCCGGGCGCCGGTGGCCTGGGCCCACGCTCACCGGTCGACCAGGACCACCTCGTACTGGTCGGCGGTGGGCGGGAGTCCGGTGTCGAACTTGGCGTTGACCACCGCCAGGCGGCTGCCAAAGCGGGCCGCGGTGGCCGGCACCTGGAACAGGTCGCTGGTGATGACCTTCTCGACCACCCCGGAGGTCAGCTGCGGGTCCAGCTGGACCCTGGTCACCTGGTTGCTGTTCTGCACCGCCCACAGCCGCCCCGCCTCCAGCACGATGCCATCGACATTGGGCACGCTGACCCCGGCGATGGTCGCGCTGGCCCCGGTCTCCGGATCCACCGTGTACAGCTGCCCGTTGGCCGAGTGGGCCACGACCAGGGTCTTGCCGTTGGCCGTGGCCTGGATGCCGTTGAGGTTGAAC
>DATHIG010000508.1:0-6649 GCA_035490035.1 Actinomycetes bacterium | reverse complement strand
GGCCCGCACGGCGCCGCCGGTGGCGGCGGTCTCCAGCGCCCGGACCACGGTGGTGCCGACCGCGACCACCCTGCCGCCGGACGCCCGGCAGCCGGCGACCGCTGCCGCGGTTGCCTCCGGCACCAGGTACTGCTCGGCGGGCACGAAGCGGAGGTCGGTGGCCGGGTCGCCGTAGGTCGACAGCCCGGCGTGCAGGCTGATGGTGGCCAGCCCGATCCCCCGGTCGCGCAGGTCCCTGAGCGTCTGGAGGGTGAACGGGCGGCCTGCGCTGGCCATCTCGGCCGAGCCGGGGCCGGCCGCGAACAGGGTCTGGTAGTGGTGCAGCGGCCAGGGTCGGGGAACGTAGGCGTAGCGGACCGGCCTGCCGGCTCTGTGCAGCGCCTCGGCCAACCGCTCGCCGCCGGCGTCGAAGACCATCCAGACCAGTGGCGCCGCCTCCTGGTGGTGGCCGAGCACGGTCGCGGTCAGCCCACCGGCGAAGACCAGCCGCTCTCCAGCTTCCAGCGGCGGCGCCGCCGGCCGGGCACCGGTCGGGACCAGGGCCGGGTCGCGCCCATCCAGCGGCACGCCCAGCGGCAGAGCCGCCCAGCGCGCCCCGTCGCCGGTGCCGTCCGGGCCGCCGGCAGGTCCGGCGAAGTCGCGGGCGGCCAGGCGGATCTCCAGGGGCGTGCCGGCGGCGGTGCGGCCGAGCAGGCTGGCCGGCAGGGTGCGGGAGTCGTTGACCACCAGCAGGTCGCCCGGCTCCAGCAGCCAGGGCAGCTCGTGGAACCGGTGGTGCTCGACCGACCCGGCCGACCGGTGGACCAGCAGCAGGCGGACATGGTCGCGGCGCAGGCCCCTCGCCTCCGGCGGTGCCGTCGCCTCCAGCTCCGGCGGGAGGGTGAAGCGGACCGCGCTGCGCACCGGTCGTCCTAGGCTTCGGCCGGGGCGAACTCGGCTGCTTCCAGGCGCCCACCGCTGGCGTCGGGGTCGCCGCCGGCGGCCAGTCGGACGAACACCTCGGTGCGGTCCTCGGGACGGGCCAGGGTGGACGGGTCGTCGTCAGGCAGGGCGGCTGCGTGCATGGCTGTGGCCATGTCGCCCGGGTCGACGCTGTTGACCCGGACCCCGCTGCCGTCCAGCTCGCTGGCCCATATCCGGGTCATCTGGTCGAGGGCCGCCTTGGACACCCCGTAGGCGCCCCAGCCCGGGTAGCCGACGACCCCGGCGTCGCTCGAGACGTTGATCACGCTCCCCCGGCCGGCGGCCAGCATGGGACCGAGCAGGGCCCTGGTGAGCAGGAAGGGCCCCAGCAGGTTCACGTCGAGGACCCGGCGCAGCGCGTCGGGGTCGGTGTCCAGCAGGTAGGGCATGGGTGTCGGGCCGAGCTCCGAGGCGTTGTTGACCAGCACGTCGACCCGGTCGAAGGCGGTGAGGGCCGCGGCCGCGACCCGCTCGACGTCGTCGGGGTCGCCGACGTCGGCGGTGACCACCACCGCCCTGGCCCCCAGCTCCTCCGCCTCGGCCCTGACCAGCTCCAGCGGCTCGGGGCGCCTGGCGACGATGACCAGGTCGGCACCCTCGCGGGCGTAGGCCAGCGCGACGGCGCGGCCCAGCCCCTGAGAGGCGCCGGTCACAAGGGTTGTCGTTCCGGCCAGACGGGCGGTGGGAAGCCGGGTCATCTCGAGACCTCCATCGCTCCAAGAGGATGCTGCCGGCATGGTGCGCCCGCGCACCCAATTTTGTCAACGAACGTGTTGACTTAATGAACCGACGGACCAGGCGCCGTGTTGGAGCGGGAGTAGCCTGGAATCCAGCCTCCTCGCCGACCTAGGTCAGGGGTGCCCGGGGCGGGGCGCGGGTGCTGGACCTGCGGGCGACGACACGGCTGCCGTGTATGCTGCCGGCCGTGGGGCTGGCGAGGGCATCGAAACGACTCGGGCAAGGGAGTGAGCGTGCCGCAGGAGGGAACGTTCGAGGCGGCGCTGTCCGCGACGGAGGCCCAGGCCGCTGCCACGCTGCAGAGCGCCGCAGCGCTGACCAGGGAGCTGAAGCGGGTCAAGGCCGGGTCGGCCGCCGGCAACACCCGCGAACTACGCCGTGCGCTCGAGACGGCCGAGGCGCTCGCCACCCAGCTCGCCGAGGCGGCCCGGTCCTTGCGGGCCGGGTATGACTTCGACGAGCAGGCCTACCTGGCGTCAGGCGCCTACACGAAGGAGTTGCTGGCCGCCGCCGCGTCGGCCGGGGTGGACATCTTCGAGGAGGACGAGCGCCTCCTCTGCTATCCCTCGCTGGTGCGGATCCTCGCCGACCAGGCCGCGCTGGAGATCGACCGCAAGCGCGAGCGGCGGCTGCGCCCGTCGATGGTGGCCGGCCTCCTCGCGGCCGCGCAACGCAGGGGTCCCCGGTTCCGCCCAGAGCCCTTCCTGGACTCCTTGCGCACCGCGTACGAGCTGGTGGTGGCCCGCGACGGCAAGAAGCCGGACGCCGTGGTCCGCCTGATCGACATCTGGGCGGTGCTGACGGTGCTCCCCGGACAGGGCAGGGACTACACCAAGCAGGAGTTCGCCCGCGACCTGTACCTGCTGGACCAGAGCGGTCTGGCGACCACCGCCCGCAGCAGCCGCCGGCTGCGCTGGAGCGCCAGCACCGGCACCAAGGGCGCCGGCGTGCTGACCACCGTCACAAGGGGTGGCCAGCAGCGGCGCTACTGGGGGATCGGTTTCTCGGTGCCATCCCAGGGCGGCGTGCCGGATCCGGAAGTTGACATCGGGCCGGGGGCCGTGGCACCACCGGTCGCGGGAGGCTGATGTGACATGGCGACGCGGCCGTCCGAAGGTGAGCTGCCGATCGGTGGTGCGGGCCTCGGCGTCGACGAGTACCTGGAGTTCCTCAGCAAGGAGTACCTGGCCGACTTCATCCGCCGCGGCGGCGCCTCGGTCAAGGTCGCGGTCGTCGGCGGCGACCAGGTCGCCGAGCAGTTCCACGCAGGGCTGGCCGCGGCGGCCAGGGCCGAGGGGTACCTGTTCGGCGGGGTCGACGCCGCCAGCGACCGCATGCACCTCGTCGACCAGGTGTTCTTCGCCGTCGCCCGTCAGGTCGACTGGCACGGCCTCGCCAGCAGCGCCGTCCGCGCCGCCTATGACACGGCCGCCTTCCCCGTGCCCGACCCGGGAGTCCTCACCGACGCCCCTGGGCAGGGTGCCCCTGGGCCGCCGGGCGACCTGACCGTCGAGTCCGTCGCCGCCTCATATGACGTCAACCCTCGGGAGCTGTACCGCAGCGTCCGGCGCCAGCTCGAGCAGGCGTTGCTCGACGGCCCCGGCCTGGCGCACGAGTTTCGGCTCGCGATGCTGCGGTTGTGCCAGGCCGAGCTGGGCGCCGGCGACGTCACCGCGGTCGAACGCGACGCGGTGCTCGGCTGGCTCCGCGGGGAGCGCGTGCCCCTGTCGGCGCTGCGATCGGCCCTCATCTACGGCCGGATCGGCCGCCACAACGGCCGGTCGCTGCTGGCGAGCCTGGCCCGGTGGCTCCCGAGCGTCGGGAGAGCGGGGCTGGTGATCGATCTCGACCTCGCTCGCCTGGCCGTGGGGCGGCGACCGCCGGTCACCGAACGCGAGGGCGTCTATTACTCCAAGGCGGCCGTGCTGGACGCCTACGAGGTGGTTCGCCAGCTTATCGACGCTACCGACAGCATGTCGTCGCTCCTGGTTGCGGTGGTGGTGCCGCCCGAGCTGGTCACCGACGAGGTACGTGGCCTGCCCGCCTACAGCGCGCTGCAGCTGCGCGTCGCCGACGAGGTCCGAGACCGCCGGAGGACCAACCCGTACGCGGCGCTCGTCCGACTCGACGTCCGGCTGGAGGCGGTCCGATGAGCGTGCCGACCACCACAGCAGGCGCCGACCGGCAGGTCGTGGCGCGGCGCGCCGTGGAGGCGCTTCGCTCCGGCGTGCCGAGCCGTGCGGCCGTGGCGGCCCTCGGCGCGTCGCAGACCGAGATCGAGGATCGTTTCGCAGCGCTCTTGGACCAGGTCCGGGACGGTCCAGCGGGCGCGCCACGCCCGCGCGGGCTGCTCGTCGGCGGCGGGTTCGGCGCGGGGAAGAGCCATCTCCTCGAGCACCTGACGCACCTCGCCGCCCAAGCCAACTTCGTCGTCAGCCGGGTGGTGGTCAGCAAGGAGACGCCGCTCCACGACCCGGCCAAGGTATTCCGCGCCGCCGCCGAGAGCGCGCGCCTGCCCCACGGCTACGAGCAGCACTCGGCCCTGGCCGAGGCGGCGGCCGCACTCGACACCGACAGCGCCGCCTGGGCCGAGCTGTCCCGCTGGGTGAACTCCCCGCACACCGAGCTCAACGAGCGGTTCGCCGCAACACTGCTGCTGTTCGGCCGGCTCGGCGCGAGCGACGGGGAGCTGGCCGAGGCGATCATCCGCTTCTGGTCTGGCGACCCGATTCGCGTGGCCGAGCTGCGCCGCCGCCTGCGGGAGACCGGGGAGACGCGCTTTGCCTTGCGGGCCGTCCCCGCGCGCGAGCTCGCGCGGCAACGGCTGCGCTTCGCCGCTCGCCTGTTCACGGCGGCCGGATATGCAGGGTGGGTGGTGCTGTTCGACGAGGCCGAGCTGATCGGCCGCTACTCGGTTCTGCAGCGTGGTCGCTCCTACGCCGAGCTGGCCCGCTGGGTCCGGGGCGACGAGACCGACCCTGGTCTCCCCCTGATCGCCGTGGTGGCCATGACCGACGACTTCGAGGCAGCGGTGCTCTCGGGCAAGAACGATCGCGAGCTGGTCCCGGCGAAGCTCCGGGCACGCCAGACCCACGAGTACGACGAGACCGCCGCCCTGGCCGAGGTGGGCATGCGGGTCATCGACCGGGAGACGCTGCTGCTCGTGCCGCCCGACACGGCAGAGCTGGATAGCGCGTACAGGCGCCTGAAGGAGCTGCACGGCGAGGCGTTCGGCTGGGACCCACACGAGGTGGCCGGGTTGGAGCGCCTGGCCGCCACACGGATGCGCCAGTACGTGCGCGCCTGGATCAACGAGTGGGACCTGATCCGGCTCGATCCGGAGTTCACGCCCGCGACCGAGGTGGTGGACGAGGCGGTCGCACCCGCCCTGGCCTACGACGAGGACGTCAAGCTGGAGGGCACCGAGCCTGGTGACGTGGCCGGCGACTGACGGGCGGGCGGCTCGGAAGTCCACCACATCCGGCCCACCCAATCCGAATCGGGTGGCCGACCGTTCAGGTTCGAGTTGGAGGGCGCCACAGCGCTCACCGGGGTGGCTGCTGAGTCGTGTACCCGACGAAACCGCTCACCAGAGCGGGGTGTTACAGCGGGAGTAGCCTTGAATTTGGACTCCCCCACCGACCCATGGAGCATCCGTGCGCCGACTGATCGTTCTCGCCTGCATCTGGGGCTGGTCGTTCCTCTTCATCAAGGTCATCCTCGAAGGAGCGCCGCCCACCTTCCTGGCCTGGGGGCGCATCGCCCTCGGCCTGGCCGTGCTGGCGGTGTTCCTGCGCCGCAGCGGCGAGCGGCTGCCGGAACGCCGGCACTGGGGCCACCTACTGGTCCTCGGCCTTGCCATGAGCGTCGTGCCGTTCATCCTGATCGGCTGGGGCGAACAGCACATCAGCTCGGCCCTGGCCGCGGTCCTCAACGCCTGCACGCCGCTGTTCGCGGCCGGGTTCGCGGCCGGCCTGCTCGGCGAGCGGCTGCGCCCGCCCCAGCTGGCCGGCGTGGCCGTCGGCTTCCTGGGGGTGGCCGTCGTCGCCGGGGTCGGTGGCGGCGACCTTTCCGGCAGCTCCCTGCTCGGCTGCATGGCGGTGGTGCTGGCCGGCGCCGGCTACGGCTTCGGGTTCGCCTACGCCAACCGCTTCACCACCGGCCTGTCCGCCCTGCAGCTGTCGTTCGGCCAACTGCTGTTCGCGACCGTCATCCTGACCCCGGTGGCCGCCGTCGACGTCGCAGCCGGCCGGGTCGACCTCGGCCCAGTTGCCGTGCTCTGCCTGGTCCTGCTGGGCGTCCTCGGCACCGGCTACGCCTACCTGCTCAACTACCGCACCCTGCAGGAGAGCGGGGCCACCGTCGCCTCCCTGGTCACCTACCTGGTCCCCCTGGTCGCGGTGGCCGCTGGCGTCCTCGTCCTCGGCGAGCCGTTCACCATCCGACTGGTCATCGGCAGCCTGATCGTCGTGCTCGGCGTCGCCCTCGTCCAGGGCCGCCTGTTCGCCCCCCGCCGGCGCCAGCTCGAGCAGGTCCTCGAGACTGCAGCCCGCGACTAACCCGCTACTCGGCTCTGACCCCGGCCGTGCGACTCCCGCACGAGTTCGGCCCTGCCGGTGACGGCGTGACCGAGCCGCGACCCGTCCCGCCTGCACCGACCGGCAACGACCGTCTGGTACCATCCGACTCGCTCACCCGGGGGTGTAGCTCAGTCCGGCAGAGCGCCTCCCTCGCACGGAGGAAGCCAGGGGTTCAAATCCCCTCACCTCCACCCCCACAAAGCCCTGGTCACCGGCCTGGCGGGTCGCTTCCGCCGGGCTGGTGACGTTCCAGATCCTCCCGGCGGGCAGCAAACGGGCAGCAACCGCGAACGAAACGGCCAACCGCTGCTCGATCGCGGCCACGATGACGTAGCGAAGCGGGAAACGTTACCCGACCTTCCGATTAC
>DATHIG010000507.1:0-5409 GCA_035490035.1 Actinomycetes bacterium | reverse complement strand
GACGTGCTGGCCGAGATCGAGACCGACAAGGCCACCATGGAGCTGGAAGCCTTCGAGGAGGGGGTGCTTCAGCAGATCCTGGTCAAGGAGGGGGAGACCGTCCCGATCGGCCAGCCGATCGCGATCGTCGGCGCCGGTGGCGCATCCGCCCCGGCCGCCGCTCCCGCCCAGCCAGCCCCGGGCGCGGCGCCCCCGTCGCCGGCCGAGCAGGCCGCCAAGATCGAGACCACCCCGGAGGTCGAGACCTCCACAGCGGCCGCCGAGGCGGCCGCCGCCTCCGCCGCGGCCCCGGCGGCCGCGGGCGAGCCCGTGAAGGCCTCGCCCATGGCCAGGGCCATCGCCCGTGACCAGGGCATCGACCTGTCCACCGTGACCGGCAGCGGTCCAGGCGGCCGGGTGGTGAAGGCCGACGTCGAGGCCTTGGCGGCCGGCGACGGCGGCCGAGCGGCCCCAGCGGCGGCGCCGGCTGCTCCGGCTGTCAAGGCGCCGGCGGCGGCCCAGCCCGCCCCGGGCGCCGACGTGGAGGAGATCCCGCTCACCAGCATGCGCAAGACGGTCGCTCGCCGGCTGGTCGAGAGCATGCAGAGCGCCCCCCACTTCTACCTCACCATCCAGGTCGACGTCGAAGCCCTGCTCGGGCTGCGGGCCGAGCTGAACCAGCGGCTGGCCGACGAGGGAGTCAAGCTGTCCGTCAACGACCTGCTGATCAAGGCATGCGCGGTCACCCTGCGCGCCCACCCCGACATCAACGTGTCCTGGGCCGGCGACAAGATCCTGCGTCACCGGCGCGTCCACGTCGGCATCGCCGTGGCCGTCGACGGCGGCCTCATCGTCCCGGTGGTCCGCGACACCGACCAGAAGAGCGTCAGCCAGATCTCGAAGGACGCCAAGGCCCTGATCGAGCGGGCCCGCATCGGCAAGCTCCGCCCCGAGGACTACACCGGCGGCACCTTCACCATCTCCAACCTCGGCATGTTCGGCATCGACCAGTTCACCGCGGTGATCAACCCGCCGGAGGCCGCCATCCTGGCCGTCGGCACGACCAGCGAAGAGCCGATCGTCCGCGACGGTCAGCTGGCCACCCGCCAGCGGATGAAGCTCACCCTGTCCATCGACCACCGCGCCCTGGACGGCGCCACCGGCGCCCAGTTCCTGGCCGCCCTCAAGGCCACCCTGGAGGAGCCGTTGCGCATCCTGGCCTGACCCGCGTCGGCGGTTCAGGAGGGGCAGCTTCCGCAGTCGTTTCCGAGATGTTCCCCAAGGGTTTTCATGGACGTCGGGTGCGGCGCGGTGATGACAGCCCCCGTTTCACTAAGCTGCTGCGACCGCGCGCAACTTGCGCAACTGCGGGAATCCCGGTAGGAGTCGTTCTGTGAGCCTCGCCCAAGCATCGCTGGAGACCGTCCCCGACGTCTCGGTCGTGCTGCCCTGCTACAACGAGCGCGACCACATCGAGCAGGAGATCAAGCGCATCAAGGCCGCCCTGGAGGAGGCCGGCATGCGCTACGAGCTGATCTGCGTCGACGACGGCTCGGTCGACGGCACCCGCGAGATCCTCCAGGCCACCCCGGAGATCCACACCATCCTGCTGCCCCGCAACCAGGGATCCGGCACCGCCAGGAGGATCGGCACCCAGGCCGCCCGCGGCCGGGTGGTGGTCTGGACCGACGCCGACATGACCTACCCCAACGAACGCATTCCCGAGCTGGTACGCGAGCTCGACGACACCTACGACCAGGTGGTGGGGGCGCGCACGACCGAGGCCGGCACCTACAAGCTGGCCCGGGTGCCGGCCAAGTGGGCCATCCGCAAGCTGGCGTCGTTCCTCACCAACACCGACATCCCCGACCTCAACTCGGGCCTGCGCGCCTTCAAGCGCAGCGTGGCCGAGCCGTACCTGCGCCTGCTGCCCCCCGGGTTCTCGTGCGTGACCACCATCACCCTGTCGTTCCTGTCCAACGGGCACCCGGTCAAGTACGTCCCGATCGACTACTTCAAGCGGGCCGGCCGGTCCAAGTTCCACCCGCTGCGGGACGCCTACAACTACATCATCCAGGTCCTGCGCATGGTGATGTACTTCAACCCGCTGCGGGTCCTGATGCCGGTCGCGTTGACCCTGCTGGTCGCCACCGTGGCCAAGGCCGGCCTCGACCTGGTCGTGCACGACCTGCGCGTGACCGGCTCAACCGTGCTGGTGGGCCTGGCCGCGTTCAACATCATGGCCATCGCCCTGCTCGCCGACCTGGTGGTGCGGCGCACCTCGGACGGGTAGGCGACATGCCGGCACCCACGGTTCCCGAGACGCCCGGCGTCGTCATCGGCAACCACACCCAGAAGTACACCGCCAACAACCCCGCGATCCGCTGGCTCACGATGCGCTGGGTGGCCAACCTGGAGCGGATCTTCGAGCAGATCGCCCAGGACTCCAGGAGCGCCGGGCGGGCCCTTGAGGTCGGCTGCGGCGAGGGTGTGCTCGCCGACCGGATGCAGCGCCACAACGCCGAGGTGCTCGCCCTCGACCTGCCCGACGCCGGCCTGCGGGCCGACTGGCGCCGCTACCACGGGCCGCGCTTCCTGCACGCCAGCGCCGACGCCCTCCCGTTCACCGACGGGCAGTTCGATCTCGTGGTCGCCGCCGAGGTGCTCGAGCATCTGCCCGACCCGGCCGGCGGGCTGGCCGAGATGGCCAGGGTCGGCCGCCGGCACCTGGTGCTGTCGGTGCCACGGGAGCCGATCTTCCGTTCCTGCAACCTGGTCGCCGGCCGCTACGTCTCCGACCTCGGCAACACCCCCGGCCACCTGAACCACTGGTCGACTCGGACCTTTGTGCGCTTCGTCTCGCGGGTGGCCGAGGTCCGCGAGGTCAGCACCCCGTTTCCCTGGACCACGGTCTGGGCCGTCCTGCCCGGCTGACGGTTCCCGGGACGCCACCGAGCCGGGCTCAGACGGCCTCGACGACCATGCGGCCATGCCGGCGGACCAGCCAGGTCATCACATCGCGGAGGACGTACTCGTTGGCGAAGTCGCCGTGCCGCCAGCAGCGCTCCCACTCACGCTCGTCCAGCCACCCTGCCCGGAACCCGTCGGCGACCGCCACCACCACCCGCTGCTGCGCGGGCGTGAGGCGAGCAACCAGGTTGGCCACCATCCGCACGTCGGAATGGTCCATGGGCGCTGCGCCGGTCAGCATGCCAGTCCTTTGCTCGGGGAAGCGGGCGCATCTAGCTTCGGCTTGCGGCAGCCGCCACTTGACCACCGGCGGCCGCCGGTGCCAGCTCACCGCGGTGGCGGGTCGACCCGGGCTCAGGGCCGGTCGAAGATCGGCTTCAAGGTGAAGTAGAGGTCGCGGTAGCGGCGGTAGGCGTCGGCGTACTGCTCCCGGCGTTCGGGATCGGGGACCTGTTCCTCGGGCCGGTAGGCGACGAATGCCTCCACCGCCTCGGCGACGCTCGAGTGGACCTCGGCACCGACCGCGGCCAGGATCGCGGCGCCGGTGGCGGTTGTCTCCACACTGGTCGGGACGCGGACGGGAAGGCCGGTGACGTCGGCCTTGATCTGCCGCCACAGCGCTCCCTTGGCCCCACCCCCGACGATGGTGAGGCGGCGGACCTCCAGCCCGGCGTTGCGCATGCCCTCGAGGATGTCGCGGAGGGCGTAGGCGCTCCCCTCCAGCAGCGCCCGGGTCATGTGGGCCTTGGTGTGGGCGAGGGTGAGCCCGTAGAAGACGCCCCGGGCGGCCCCGTTCCACTCGGGGGCCATGGCCCCCTGCATGCACGGGAGGTACACCAGCCCGTCGGCGCCCGGGGGCACGGCGGCCGCCGGAGCGGTGATCAGCTCGTAGGCGTCGCCCTGCCCGCGAGCCTCCGCGTCCCGCTCCAGCGGCGAGAACTGGTCCCGCCACCAGCGAAGGTTCCCGCCCGAGACGAACCCGGGGTTCTCCAGCAGCCAGACGTCGGGGTCGGCGTGCGGGTGGCACTCGACCAGCATGGCCGGGTCCTCGCGCGGCCCGGCGGATGCGGCGCACACCGGCTCGGCGGTGCCGACCACGTCGCACACCTCTCCTGGGGCGTAGACGCCGGCGCCGAGGGTGGCCGCCATCTCGTCCCCACAGCCCACGACCACCACCGTCTCGGGCGACAGGCCGGTGCGCTCGGCGAAGGCCCGCGTGACCGGCCCGACCGGCTGGGTCCCGGGGGCCAGCTCGGGAAGCATCGCCGGGTCGATGCCGACGGCGTCCAGGACGGGCGCGGACCAGGTCCGGGTCCGCGGGTCGAGCAGCGCCAGCGACGAGGCGTTGGAGTAGTCGACGGCGAGGACGCCGGCCGCTTCGCGCAGCACATACGATCCGGGCGGCATCAGGCTGGTGGCGTCGGCGAAGACCGCGGGTTCCTGGTCGCGGACCCACAGGGCCTTGAACGCCGCATGCGACGAATCCAGGTTCGCCCCCGTGTGATGGTAGAAGTCGGCCCGCGACATCTGCCCGGCGACGGCGGCCGCCTGCGGCTCGGCCCGCCGGTCCATCCAGATCATGGCCGGCCGCAGGGGATCGCCCTTGGCGTCGCACACCACCATCCCGTCCAGCTGCGACCCGAACGACAGGCCCTTCACCGCCGACGGTCCCTCCGGCACCTGCCGCAGCAGCTCGGCGATGGTGGCATGCAGCGCCGCGGTCCAGAGGCGAGGGTCCTGCTCGGCCCAGCTCGGATGGGGGAAGGAGACGTCGTAGGCCTGGTAGGCCGACGCCACCAGCTGGCCATCGGCCGCGTAGAGGGCGGCGTTGGTTCCCTGGCTGCCGATGTCACAGCCGATCACGTAGGGCGCGGTCACGGCACGACCACCGTCTTCAGTCCCGCACCCGAACGGATGGTCTCGAACGCCTCGTCGATCTTGTCCAGCGGGAACCGGTGGGTGACCACCGGCGCCAGCTCGCCGCGGCGCCGGCTGAGGTAGTCCATGGTGATCCGGTACTGGCGGTGGGTGGCGCCGTAGGCGCCGAGGATGGCCAGCTCCTTGTAGTGGAGCTGGTTCATGTCGAGCTGGCTCACCGGGTCGTGCTTGGGGAGGCCGGCGAAGTACACCACCCGCGCGCGTCTGCCCGCCATCTCGAGGGCCGCCTGCTGGGCCTGCTTGGAGGGTGCGGCCACGCTGATCCGCTCCGCCCCAGCCCCGCCCGTGCGGGCCATCAGGTCGGCGATGCCGTTGTCCTCACCGGCGACCCACGCGTCGTCCACGAACCCGCCCACCGCGTCAAGGGCGAGGTCAAGGCGATGGCGGTTCAGGTCGCACAGGAACACCTTTCCCGCCCCCTGGTCGCGGGCCATGACCGACTGCCAGCAGCCGATCGGGCCGGCGCCGAGGATCACCACCGTGTCACCGAGGCCGATGTCCAGCACCTCGATCCCGTTGAGG
>DATHIG010000506.1:0-7090 GCA_035490035.1 Actinomycetes bacterium | reverse complement strand
GTGATGGCCGACATGCCATGGACACCGTGGGCCAGGAACGTCTTGAGGTCGGCCTGGATCCCGGCCCCGCCGCCCGAGTCCGAGCCAGCGATGGTGAGCACCCGAGCGGGCACCGGCACGGCCTTCCACCTCCGATCAGGGGAACGAGATCCGCTCAAGGCTACCAGCGCCCAGGCCGTAGACTGACCGGCGTGGACCGCCGCCGGCAGATCAGGATGAGCGAAGCCGAGCTGCGCACGTTCCTGGCCCAGCAGCAGACGGTGACCTGCGCCACCCTCGGGCCAGGAGGCCGGCCGCACCTGGCCGCCCTCTGGTATGTGCCGGTCGACGGGTGCCTGCACTGCTGGACCTACGCGGCCTCCCAGAAGGCACGCAACCTGGAACGCGACCCGCGAGCCACGCTGCTGGCCGAGGCCGGCGATGTCTACGCCGAGTTGCGCGGCGTGAGCATGGAATGCGACGCCGAGTTGCTACGCGACCCCGACCAGGTGCTCGACATCGGGGTCGCCCTCGCCGTCCGCTACGGCGGCGCCGACCCAGCTCCCGAGCTGCGGGCCGCTCTGGCCCCCCAGGCGGTCAAACGGGTGGGGATACGGTTCCGCCCGACCCGGGTGTCGAGCTGGGATCACCGGAAGCTCGCTGGCATCTCGTAGACCCACCCGGTCAGTTCGCGGTGATAGCAGAACGCAGCCGGAAGCTGCTCACAGAAGTCCCAGTCGACGTGCTGCATCCCGGAGGTCGCTGCGGAACTCGTCTAGGGAGGCAAGCGTGTAGAGACCGTTGATGCTGCCTGTCTCTCGCAGCTTGTAGATGCGGCGCAGGTCATTGAGCCTGCGCTTCCAGCCGATACCGTCCACCACCGCCATCACGTACTGCCGCGCCGCTCGTTTGTCGGCCATCTCCTCGATTTCCCGGACCGCGTCGGTGAGCTTCGAGCCGGTCGAGTCGTTGCCCTTGGCGGCCACCACGATCTCCGCCGCTGTGCCACCGGCTGGGATGGCAACGTCGAATGGTGCCGTCTCTCCACGGCGCCCCGTGAAGCGGCCCCTCGTTTGGGAAGGCAGGCCGAGTTCGTGGGCGACGGCTTCGATCAGATCCTCTACCCGCCGGCCGGCCCTACCAGCGGCCGTGGCAGTCTGGCGGGTACCGGCACGCGCGACGAGCACGTCACCGAAGTCATAGACCCGAGCTCGCTGCTCGTCCACGAGTCGCACGACCTCGTGGAACTCATCGAGCATGGCGACCAGGTCGACGGAACGTGTCTTGGCGAGCTTGACCCAGCCGCTGGTGCCGAAGTGATATTGCAGGATGCCCCTGAGCTTCTCGCGCGTGAGCCCAACAGCGAGCCCCAGCACCGGCACGGCGTCAGGGTGGACGCTGATGAAGGCCGCGAGGGTCGCTTGGTCGATGGTAGCCAGCCCGGCGAGTCTCGCGGCAGCGGCCTTGATCTGCTCGTTCTCTGCCGTCGGGATCGTTGGATCAAAGGGGTCGCTGAGTTGGCTAAGGGAGGCGACGTAGCTGTCAAAGGACGGGAGGGATGGGCTCATCGTCCGATGAACAGGTACTCGGTCGCCGCTCGCCGTTCAGCTTGGGCATGAGTACCGAAATGGTAGCGGTGGTCGATCTCTCGCACCTCGACCTCGCCCTTTGCCTCCCGCATCAGCGCCTCAATCGTTCCGGCGTCCGGTACGGCATTAGAAGAATAGGAAAGGACAATTGTCGAGCCAGCGAACCGCTTGAAGGTCTCGCGCAACGCCTCAACGACGGCGTGCTTGTAGGAGAACGGAGTGTAGCGCTTCGCCAGCTTCTTGGTCCGAGTCGCCTCAAGAATAGTCTGGCCACGCCAGTAGACCGAGAGCCCTTCTAGGAAATGATACCGCTTGATATAGCAGTTGTCGTCGCGCGGTGGCGCATAGGGGGGATCGAGGTACACCAGATCGTAGCCAGCCGTATCGAGGTCGAACACGTCACCGCACATCGCTCGACCTGGCCGGCCGCTGTCGAACACGACAGCGTTGTACGCCTCGGCCGTCTCGGCGAAATGCTCGCGCAACGTCAGCCGTAGGTCTCGCCGGCCGTCGTCGTATCGTAGGTCGGTAAACGTGAACACGCCGCGGGGTTGCTTTCGTGCGGCGGCCAGCACCAACGCCGAGATCGCCAAGGCGCGCTTGTTCCCCCTCATACCGTCAATGTGCGACCAGGCTGCGTCAAGGAACATGCGATCCTCTGCCGTGAAGTAGAGGCCGTCGAACTTGCGTTGAATGAAATCTCGGCTGTCAGCGGGCGCGCCGGTGATCCTCTCGACGTCAGCGACGGTAAGACGGGTGCCTTGGTTCGCAATGGTGGCCTGCGCAATGACGGCTGGGAAGGCCAGAAAGTCGTTCGTCGTTACAGAGCAGCCAAGCGCCTTGAGCGTGTAGGCGACGACGCCACTGCCACTGAAGGCGTCAAGGACAACGCGGGAATCAAGCTCATCGAACAGGCCAGCGAGGTAGGGGACGAGCCGATACTTGGAGCCCATGTACCGGAGCCGTGGAAACCTCGTCGTCCGCTCGACCGCTGCGGCAACATCTCTGGATGACGGGAAGGGGACGCTGGGTGAGCTGGCCTCATCCGCAGCGTCGCTCTGCGTCGATGACCGTAGAGCACGATTCGACGGTTGTGACGGCAACGTTGGCGTCCAGACCGTCTCTTCCATGCGTCCCTTTCGTCGGTGCTTGCCCAGCTGGAGCTAGACCGTCAGCGCGACCTTACGCCGCTCGTGGGACAAGAACATCCTCGGAGGAACCTGGAGTTGCCTTCGGGTTACGAGTGTCGCCACCCATCCCGGCGTGTGGAGTTACCTCCGGGGTGCCCGGCCGTGGCGGAGCTTCATGGCGCGCTCGACGGCGGGGAGGACGAAGCGGGGACGGTCGAAGCTGAGCATCGGGAAGGGCAGGGGGAAGCGCTGGCGGCTGATGGCCTTGGGACGGGTGCCGCCACCGGCTGTAGCCAGTTGTGCCCGCTCCGCGGAAGCGCAGCAGCCGATCGTCCCGAAGCGGTCACGGCGCTGGAAGTTTGCCGTCGCCAGTTCGTAGAGTCTGGCCCGCATCCCGCTCGGCGCTCGCGAGGGCCGTGACTCGCTCGACCGCCGAGGATTCCCCTGGCGTCGCTTCAACAGGTCGCCACCCGAGCGAGGAGAGGACCTTCGTGACCGCCGCAACAGATGTGGTCGTGGTCGGGGCCGGACTGGCCGGACTGGCGGCTGCCCGCCGGCTGGTTGACGCCGGCGCCGAGGTGATGGTGCTGGAGGCGCGCGACCGGGTCGGTGGAAGGACGCTGACCCTGCCCGCGGCCGACGGCACGCCGATCGACCATGGAGGCCAGTGGATCGGGCCAACCCAGAACCGCATTGCCGCCCTTGCCGACAGCGTCGGCGTCACCACCTACCCGAGCTACGAGCGGGGGCTCAACACCGAGTTCCGCGACGGCCGGGCCCACCGGTACGGCGGCCGGCTCCCGGACGGCGGCGACCCGGTCACCGCGGTCGCGATCGGCCAGTCCATCCGGGAGCTGGACGCCATGGCCTCCCAGGTGCCGCTGGAGGCGCCGTGGACCGCCGACCAGGCGCTGGCCTGGGACTCGCAGACCGTCGAGACGTGGCTGCAGGCCCGGGTCGCGGCCGAGCGGGCCAGGACCTGGCTTCGCGCGGCCATCAGGGGCACGCTGGCCGCCGAGCCGCGCGACCTGTCGCTGCTGCACACCCTGTTCGTCATCCGATCGGCGGGCGGCATCGCCCCACTGATCGCCACCGGCGGCGGCGCCCAGGAGCGCCGCTTCCACCAGGGCGCCCAGACCCTCTCGATCCGGCTGGCCGAGACGCTCGGCGGGCGGGTCGTGCTCGGCGCCCCCGCCGTGGTGGTCAGGCACGGCGAGGGCGGGGTCGTGGTCGAGGCCAACGGGCGGGCGGTGGCCGCCGGCCGGGCGATCCTGGCCGTGCCGCCGGCCATCGCCGGTCGGATCAGCTACCGGCCGGCGCTCCCCGGCTGGCGCAACCAGCTCACCCAGCGGGTGCCGATGGGCAGCGTGATCAAGGTCCATGCCGTGTACGAGGAGCCGTTCTGGCGCCAGGAAGGTCTTTCCGGCCTGGCCGTGAGCGACAGCGGTCCGGTCAGGATCGTCTACGACAACTCCCCTGAGGACGGGTCGCCGGGGGTGCTGGTCGGCTTCATCGAGGGGGAGCAGGCCCGGACCTGGGCCCGCCGCAACCCGGCCGACCGCAGGGCCGGCATCCTGGCCTGTCTGGCCGACTACTTCGGCGACCGCGCCGGCCGGCCGAGAGAGCTGCTGGAGCGGTCCTGGGCCGAAGAGGAGTACAGCGGCGGCTGCTACGCCGGCTACTTCCCGCCCGGTGTCTGGACCTCCTTCGGGCAGGCCCTGCGGGAGCCGATCGGCCGTCTCCACTGGGCCGGCACCGAGACGGCGACGGTCTGGTCCTCCTACATGGAGGGCGCCGTGCAGTCCGGCCAGCGCGCCGCCGACGAGGTGCTGGCCGAGCCTTAGCCCCGACGGAAGTGGTCGTAGGCCAGGCCGGCCAGCGGCACCAGACCATGCGACGTCACACGGACCATCCAGTCGGGGTCGGGGGTGAAGCGGCCGCAGTCGAGCACCCCGCCGAGATCGGCGGTGCGGGGCAGGGCGGCGGCGAGCACGAAGTCCTCTCCCCCGCCGAGGGCCAGCTCCACCGGGTCGCGGCCGAGCAGCTCGGCCGCCTCGGCGACCCCCGGGGCCAGGGGGACGGTGGCGTCGCGGATCTCGACCCCGACCCCGGACGCCTCGGCCAGGTGCATGGCGTCGCCGGCCAGGCCGTCGGACACGTCGAGCATGGCCGTGGCCCCGGCCGCGGCCAGCCGCCGGCCCATGCCAAGGGCCGGGACCGGCCGGCGGTGGGCGGCGGCCAGGCCCGGGAACCGCCCGAGCAGGTCAAGGGCCGGTTGGCCGCCACGTTCCAGCAGGGCCAGGCCGGCGGCGGCCGCGCCGAGCGGGCCGGTCACGGCCAGCCGGTCCCCGGCTCTGGCTCCCGACCGTGGAACCACCCGCTCGGCCTCGCCCAGCGCGGTCACGGCCAGGGACAGGGCGGGGCCGGCGGAAACGTCGCCGCCGACCAGGGCGACCCCGAACGCCTGGCAGGCCTCGCCGATCCCGGCGTAGACCCGCTCCAGCTGCCGCACCTGGGCCTGCTCGGGCACGGTGAGGGCGACCACCAGCCAGCGGGGCTGCGCGCCCATCGCGGCCAGGTCGGAGCAGTTGACCGCGACCGCCTTCCAGCCCCAGTCCTCCGGCTCGGACAGGTCCGCGGTGAAATGGCGGCCCTCGACCAGCACGTCGGTGGTGACCACCAGCCGAAGCCCTGGGGTCGGCAGCAGCACGGCGGCGTCGTCGCCGACCCCGAGCTCGACCCCGGGCCCGCCCGCCAGCCCAGCGGTGAGCCGGGCGATCAGCCCGAACTCACCGATCTCCGGAAGGGCCTTGTCGGCTGGAGGGCTCAGGACACCGCCTTGACGATGGCGTCGTCCAGGCCGGGGAACCTGCTGAGGTACTCGGCCCGTTCGGAGGCGAGCCGCTCGACCTGGCGCCGGTACTCGTCGGCGCGGCCCTGGCGCTGGTACAGCCGGCGCGGCTGCAGCAGCTCGGGGTCGTCGATGCCGGGGACCTCGGATGCGACCTGGTAGCCGAAGTCGGGGTCGTCGTCCCAGGTGATGGTGCCCTCGGCGATCGCCCGCACGATCGCCGAGGAGTGCGGGATGCGCAGCTTCTTGGAGCGGTCGTCCCCCTCGGGACCGCCGACCCGCCCGGTGTTGAGCAGGTACACCTCCAGCGGGTGGGTCTTCAGCAGCTCGGCCAGCCGGTTGCCCTGCTGCTCGTGACGAAGCGGGAAGAACGGGTTGGTCCCGGGCACCCGCAGCGCCTTGCCCTCCTCGTCCTTGCCGCCGGCCGAGGTGCCCTGGGTCTCGCCGAGCATGAAGTAGCCGGCCGCCTGCTCGATGTTGAGCCTGGAGACCCCAGGGATGATGTTCTCGTTGCGGTTCAGGATGAGCAGGAACGACGCCGGCGGCACCTGGTCGGCCGGGTAGTTGTCGATCGAGCGCATGTTGAACACGGCCCGGCCGTTCTGGGTGTAGGAGGTGTCGAAGAAGTCGATCTGATCGCCGTGCTGGGAGACGTTCTCGAGGTAGGCGTCCGGCTTGGTCACCGCCCCGTGGATGGCCGGCTCGTCTTCGGCCGAGAGGGCGAAGGTCTTGGCGAAGCAGCCGTCCTCGGTGGAGACGATCCTGCCCCCGGCGAACAGCCCGATGAAGTCGTCCTGGACCGCCTGGGAGCCGTTCTGCTTGGTGAAGGTGGTGGTGGTCTTGCCCGTCCCCGAGAGGCCGACGATCAGCATGGTCCTGGGGCCGCCGGAGGTCGGGATCACCTTGCAGCCGGCGTGCATGGGCAGCCCACCACCCTCGTAGACCTTGCGGTTCCACATCCGCAGGCCGCCCTTCTTGGACTCACCGAAATAGTCGGAATTGACCACCCGGGTGACGCCGGCGTCCAGGTCGACGGCGATCACGCGCTCGTCGGGGTAGCCGGGCGCGGCCAGGTTGGGGGTGTAGATGATGGTGATCTCGGGCTCGTGGCCGGTGTCGCCGTCGACCGGGTCGTAGTAGAGGAACCGCTGCATCCCGGCGATGTTGGCGTTGGCCTTCTCGATGATCAGGCGGGCCGGGGTCCGGTAGGGCCCGGCATGGCCGATGAACCCGTCGACCACCACCATGTCCCGGCCGCGGATGTACTCGTCCTGGAGCGCGGCCAGGCGCCGGCCTTCCTCGCGGTCGATGGTCTGGTCGCTGTGCTCCTCGGGCCGGTCGGTGACCACGTAGGTCGACCCTTTGGAGCGGGAGACGACCTTCGTCTGCACGTTGACGTTGCCGTACTCGGTCTGGCGGGCCTGGGGCATCGCGTCCGCATGCTCGCGCAGCTCGGCCTCGGTCGGGTGAAAGGCGATCGACTTGGCGGCAAGGCCCAGGTCGGGCGGGGGCGAGCTCGGCATCTGGGGGCCCTCCAGCGT
>DATHIG010000505.1:0-4123 GCA_035490035.1 Actinomycetes bacterium | reverse complement strand
CGGCGGGCCGTCCGCCTGCTCTGCCGCCACATCCGCCAGGCCCGCCCCGGGGTGGTCGAGTGGGGGCTTGGCTGGTTCCCGCCCGAGGGCGGCCGACGCCGGACCTGGGTCTGGACCAGCGGCCGGGCCGGTCTGCAGCTGGCCGGCGGGCAGGCCAAGCGGGTGGTGTTCGACCTCGGCCGACCCGGCGCCCCCGGCCCGGCCGAGGTCGTCGTCAGCCACGAGGGCGGCGCCGAGCTGGCCCGGCTGGAGGCCGACCCGGCCGGCTTCCGCCGCCACGAGCTGGCGCTGCCGCCCAGCCAGCGCGACCGGGAGGTGGTGTTCTCCAGCGACACCTTCGTGCCCGGCGCCGGCGACGACCGCACCCTTGGGGTGGCGGTGAGCCGGCTGCGCATGGCCGACGCCAGGTGGGAGCCGCGGCGCTGGGCCGGCGAGCGGTTCCCGTGGCTGCTGCGCGACCCCACCGACCTGGACTTCCTGCGCCACTACCAGCGGGTGCTGGCCAACTCCGAGTACACCCGGAGCTGGATCCGGCGCCTGTGGGGGATCGACTCGGACGTGCTGTTCCCGCCCATCCGGACCAGGGACCTGCGCTCGGGGCCCAAGGCCAGGCGCATCCTGAGTGTCGGCCGGTTCATCGCCCCCGGCTTCGGCCACTCCAAGAAGCAGCTCGAGCAGGTCCAGGCGTTCGCCCAGATGGTCCGCGGCGGCGGGCTGGACGGCTGGGAGCTGCACCTGGTCGGTGGCTGCGAGCCGGCCCACCGGCGCTACCTGGCCGAGGTCGAGCGGGCCGCCGCCGGCCTGCCCGTCCACCTCCACGCCAACGCCCCCCGGCCGCTGGTCGAGGAGCTGTTCGCCTCGAGCTCGATCTTCTGGGCGGCGACCGGGCTGGGCGAGGACGAGGAGGCGGCACCCTGGGTGTTCGAGCACTTCGGGATCACCACCGTCGAAGCCATGGCCGCCGGCTGCGTCCCGGTGGTGATCGACAAGGCCGGCCAGCGCGAGATCGTCCGCAACGGCACCGACGGCTACCGCTGGACGACCCTGGCCGAGCTGGAGACCCTGACCCGCAAGGTGGCCGGCGACGAGCAGCTGCGGGCCCGCCTGGCCGCCAGCGCCGTCGAGCGGGCCGGCGCCTTCTCCGAGGAGGCGTTCGCCGCCCGCTGGCGGCAGATCGCGGCCGACCTCGGCATCGGCTAGGCCCGGGTGGACAGCGGCTGGGACGCCCACCGCCACCAGCGGCTCCACGCCGTCGCCGAGGGCACCGCGGCCAGGCCCGCTAAGCTTCAGCGACACATGGCCGGAGACAGGAACGGATAGCGGATGGTGCAGCCACGGAGCGCGGCCGACACCCGCGGCGCGGCCCAGTCGCGGGTCCGCCTCGAGCTGCTGACCGAGCTGGTCCGCAAGGACCTCAAGGTCAAGTACAAGAACTCGGCCCTCGGGTTCATCTGGTCGTTGGCCAACCCGCTGCTCTACCTGGCCGTGTTCAGCCTGGTCTTCAGCGTCCTGCTGCCCAACGGCGTGCCCAGCTTCGCGGTGCTGTTCATGGCCGGCTTCCTGGTCTGGAACTTCTTCAACCTGGCCACCCTGACCGCCACCGGGTCGGTGGTCGGCAACGCCAACCTGGTCCGCAAGGTCCGCTTCCCCAGGGTCGTGCTGCCGCTGTCGTCGGTCGGCTTCTCCGGGGTCCACTTCCTGCTCCAGCTGCTGGTGCTGTTCGTCGTCCTGGTCCCGTTCTACCCGGCCGCCTTCGGGCCGCAGCTGTGGCTGCTGGTGCCGGCCCTGGCCGTTGCCGTGACCGTCACGGTGGCCATGTCGCTGCTGGCCTCGGCCCTGAACGTCCGCTACCGCGACGTCGAGCATCTGCTGGAGATCACCCTGCTGGCCGGGTTCTGGCTGACCCCTATCGTCTACCCGGTGACGGTGATCCGCGACCAGGTGGCCGGCCACGGGTGGCTGTTCGACCTCTACATGGCCAGCCCGATGACCGCCGTGGTGGTGGCCATGCAGCGGGCCATCTACGTCCACCCGGTGGTCACCGTCGACGGGAAGCCAAGGCAGATCCTCCCCGCCGACGGCTACGGGTTCTACCTGACCTGGCTCGGCGTGGCCGGGGCGGTCGCGCTGGTGCTGCTGGCCGTCGGGCTGTGGACCTTCCGCCGGCTCCAGGCCGACTTCGCCGAGGAGCTGTAGTGGCCACCTCGACCATCAGCGCCGAGGGGGTCGGCAAGCGCTTCCAGCTCCACCACCGGCGGGCCACCAGCCTCAAGGAGCGCCTGCTGCTGCACCGGCAGTCCAGCTCCGAGGAGTTCTGGGCGCTGCGCGAGGTGGACCTCGAGATCGGCGGCGGGCAGACGGTTGGTCTCATCGGACCCAACGGGTCGGGCAAGTCGACCCTGCTCAAGGTGCTGTCGGGCATCCTGGCCCCCAGCACCGGCCGGGTCACGACCCGGGGCCGGATCGCCTCGCTGCTGGAGCTGGGGGCCGGGTTCAACGGCGAGCTGACCGGCCGCGAGAACGTCTACCTGAACGCCGCCATCCTCGGGCTGTCCCGCAGGGAGATCGGGCGCTACTTCGACGACATCGTCGCCTTCGCCGAGCTGGAGCCGTTCATCGACAACCAGGTGAAGCACTACAGCTCCGGGCAGTACGTGCGCCTCGGGTTCGCCGTCGCCGTCCACGTCAGCCCCGACATCCTGCTGGTCGACGAGGTCCTGGCCGTCGGCGACGAGTCGTTCCAGCGCAAGTGCCTGGCCAAGATCGCCCAGTTCCAGCAGCAGGGCTGCACCATCCTGTTCGTCACCCACGCGCTCGACCTGATCCCCCGGATCTGCAGCCGCGGGGTGGTCCTTGACCACGGGCGGGTGCTGCACGACGGCGACCCGGTGGAGGCGGCCGAGCGCCTGCGCAGCCTGCTCGGCACCGGCGCCGACCAGTCCGGAGGCGGCGCGATGGCCGCCGACCGGCCACGGGTGGCCGCCGTCCGCCTGTTCGACCCGGCCAGCGGGGCCGACAAGGGCCACTTCCGGGGGGGCGAGGCGATGGCCATCGAGCTCGACGTCGCCGGCCCGGCCGGCGCCGCCCCGGTGTCGGTGCGCCTGGCCGTCACCGGCCCGGCCGACGTGCCCATGTGGGTGATGGACTCCGACCCGCTGCACCCCGGCCCCGACGGCACCGCGACCGTCCGCTTCACGGTCAAGGAGCTGCCCCAGGTCAAGGGGATCTTCGCCTTCGCCGTGGCCGTCCGTGACCCGGCCACCAAGGTGACCTACGATGCCCGTCGGTTCGGCGAGGCCTTCCTGGCCGTCGGCGACACCGCCACCGGCGTCCTGGAGGTCGCCTGGACCACCGAGCAGGTCGACCCCATGGCACACCCGCCACGTCTGCCCGACGCGCATGCGGAGGGCGTGCCGGGGGTGGAGCGCAGTTGAATGCGAGGTCGATCGTTGGCCGGCGTTCTCGGATTCGCTGGCGTTGTCAGAGAGGAGGGCCGTGGCCGAGCCGCTGGTGACCGTCGTGGTGCTCAACTGGAACGGCGCCCATCTGCTGGGCGACTGCCTTGACGGGCTGGCCGCCCAGGACCTGCCCGAAGGGCAGCTGGCCGTGTGGGTGGTCGACAACGCCTCCAGCGACGGGTCGCTGGAGCTGCTGCGGGACCAGTTCCCGTGGGTGCGGACGATCGCCAACGACGGCAACGACGGGTTCGCCGGCGGCAACAACCTCGCCCTGCGCGAGGTCGCGACCCCGTTCGTGGCCCTGATCAACAACGACGCCCGGCCGGCCCCCGACTGGCTGCGCCGGCTGCTGGAGCCGTTCTCCGAGCCGGGGGCCGGCCGGCTGGCCGCCGTCTCGGCCAAGATCGTGTTCCTGCCACGGTTCCTGGCCGTCGAGCTGGCCACCCCCGGGTTTGCTCCCGGCACCCTCGACAGCCGGGAGCTCGGGGTCCGCGTCTACCGGGTCACCGTGGACGGCGAGGACGTCACCGAGCGGGTGCTGTGGGACCGGGTCGCCTACGGGCCGGAGGGGGAGGGGCCTGGCCGCTTCCGCTGGACCCGGCCGGCCGGGATGCTGCTGGTCCCGGTGGACGGGCACGCCGGCGAAGGCGAGCCGGTCCGTCTGG
>DATHIG010000504.1:0-2910 GCA_035490035.1 Actinomycetes bacterium | reverse complement strand
CGCAAGCGGCTGGCCTACACGGCCAAGCTGGAGGCGCTCAACGCCCAGCTGGCCCAGGAGCAGGAGCTGCGCTCGCGCTGGGCGGTGGCCGAGGAGCGGGGCCGGATCGCCCGGGAGCTGCACGACGTGGTCGCCCACCATATGACGGTCATCGCCATCCAGGCTGAGGCCGCCCCATACCGGACGCCGGACCCGCCCGAGGAGCTCACCCGGAGCTTTGCCACCATCCGGGCCAACGCGGTGGAGGGGCTGAGCGAGCTACGGCGGATCCTCGGTCTGCTGCGGGACGAGCGACCCGACCACCAACCTGGTCCCCAGCCAACCCTGGACCGGTTGGATGACCTGGTCGCCAACGCGCAGGCCGCCGGCCTGACGGTGGCGGCGGCCGTCACGGGCACGCCGCGCCCGCTGCCTCCAGGCGTCGAGCTCTCGGCCTTCCGGATCGTGAAGGAGGCGCTCAGCAACGCGATGCAGCACGCGCCCGGCTCGGAGGTGCGGGTCGAGGTCGCCTACCGGCCCGCCGGGCTGGAGTTGCAGCTGGTCAACGGGCCGCCACGAGCCCAGCCGGTTCGCCCCTCAGGCCCCGGTCATGGGGTGGTGGGCATGCGGGAGCGGGCAGCGATGCTGGGCGGTGAGCTGACCGCTGGGGCAAGGCCGGATGGCGGCTATGAAGTGACCGCCGTCCTGCCGGCCACCGAGGGGGAGGGCCGATGACGATCCGGGTGCTGGTCGCCGACGACCAGGCGATGGTGCGGGAGGGGTTCTCGGTGCTGCTCGGCGCCCAACCCGACATCGAAGTCGTCGGCGAGGCGGTCGACGGCCGGGACGCGGTCGACAAGGCCGCCGAGCTCGACCCCGACGTGGTGCTCATGGACGTGCGGATGCCGGTGCTCAACGGCCTGGAGGCCACCCGCCTGATCGTCGGCGGCGACGACGGGCCTCGGGCGCCCGCCGCTGACGCCCCCGGCAGGCCCAGCGTGCTGGTGGTGACCACCTTCGACCTGGACGAGTATGTGTACGAGGCGTTGCGCGCAGGTGCCAGCGGGTTCGTCCTGAAGGACGCATCGGCGCAGGCGCTGGCCGAGGCGGTGCGGGTGGTGGCCGCTGGCGACGCGCTGCTGTCGCCCTCAGTCACGCGCCGGCTGCTGGCGGAGTTCGCCCGGCTTGGCGCCCCCAAAGGGCCGAGCCGATTCCGGGTGGAGCAGCTCACCCGGCGGGAGACCGAGGTACTGACCCTGGTCGCCCGCGGGCTGTCCAACAGCGAGATCGCCAACCACCTGGTGGTCGCCGAGCAGACGGTGAAGACCCACGTCAGCCGGATCCTGGCCAAGCTCGGCCTGCGAGACCGGACGCAGGCCGCGGTCCTGGCCTACGAGACCGGCCTGGTACGGCCGAGCGAGTAGAACACCGGCCGATCAACCACCGGCTTCGGCGACCGCGGCGCTGAAGGCCAGCAGGTCGGCCAGGCCGAACTCGCCCGCCCGGGCGGCCGGGAGGGTGGGCCGCCAGCCCGGGTCGACGGCCCGGTAGGACTCGCCGTCGGCGTCGACGATGCCGACCAGCACCTCGCCGACCAGCCGGCCGCCGACCGGGCCCAGCCGCTCCCCCCCGCCGCGGTGCTCGGCCTCCTTGAGCAGGTAGAACCACAGCGGCGTGTCCAGCCGCCAGCCCACCTGGCCGAGGCCGACCTGCTCGGGGGGGAGCGGCTCGACCCCCAGGCGCCGGGCCACCGCCTCCCCCGACGGCAACCCCACCCCCTGGCCCCGCTGCAGGTCGCGCACGGCCAGCGAGGCGTAATCGTGGTCACCCTCGACCCCCGAAATCGCCCGCGGCAGCTGGATCAGGCTGGCCGCCAGGCGGCCGTCGATCCGCTTGGCCCGCTGGGCCGGCGGCCGCCCCGGCAGGTCGAACAGGCACGACCAGTCCACCACCAGGGCCGCCGGGACCGGGCGGAAGCCGAGCAGGTCAGGCAACAGCGGCACCGGCGCGGCGTCGCGGTTGACCTGGTAGCGGTCGCGGACCTGGCTGTGGCCGTAGCGGTAGGCGGCGTCGGCGAACTCCAGCGGGATCCAGGCCGCACCCGGCGCCGGCCGGTAGTACCTGGCCCCACCGGCCAGCAGCTGACCGGCCAGCTCCGCCCCGACCAGCCGGGGCAGGAAGTCGGTGAGCAGGACCCACTGGTAATGCCAGGTGGCGACCCGGCGGGCCGCGGCCAACAGCTCGACCTCCACCGTCCCGTCGCCGCGGAGCCGGTCCACCAGCCCGTTGTGGAGCCGCAGCATGGCCACATGCAGCTGGCTCATCAGCAGGTGCACGTCGTTGCGGGGATCGCCGACCAGGGCAACCCCCTGGGGGTTGCGGGGCAGGTCGGCCAGCCGGCCGGCGTCGTTGCGGCCCACCAGCAGCTTGGCCGGGTCGTCGCGGTCGTACAGGAACGGCATACCGGCCGGGCCGTCGCCGTACACACACTCCAGATTGGCCCGGGGGCTGCGGGCGTTGCGGACCTCGGCCAGCTCGGCATGATGGGTCAACGGCGAACGGTCGGCGGTGAGGTCGTGGGCCACCAACTGCCCAAACACCGGCCACCCGGCCGCCCCCTCGGCATCGGGGTCGGGCGCGCCGGCCCCCAGCGCGACCGCGGCGGCGGCGTCGCAGGCCCCGCCGGCCCGGCCCAGCGCGTGCAGGGCGTCGTCCTCACAGTCCAGCGGCTCCAGCTCCGGGAACAGCCGCCGATATCCGCCGTCCCCGGGCGCCGGCGCGTCGACAGCCCGGCCCGGGGCCAGGCAGTGATCCCGGATCCTGGTCGCCGTCGGCATGGCCAGCCTCCCTCCGGAGCCCCGCGTGCGATTACAAGATTACCTGGATCCAAGGGGGGCCAGGCAAGCGGCAAGGGCGACGGCGTCGAGGTTG
>DATHIG010000503.1:0-9409 GCA_035490035.1 Actinomycetes bacterium | reverse complement strand
CCTCGTGGAGGTCTCGGAGGTCATGACCAGGGAGGTCGTCACCGTCGGCCCGCACTACAACGTCGCCGACGTGGCCAGCCTCATGGACGCCAAGGGCATCGGCTCGGTGATCGTGCTCGAGGAGGAGCGCGTCCTTGGCATCCTGACCGAGCGCGACATCCTCAAGGTCATCGGCGCCGGGGAGGACCCCAAGAACGTCGCTGCCCACGAGGCACTGATCGGCGACCTGTACACGATCGCGCCGGGGGCCTCGGTCGAGGAGGCGGCCAGCCAGATGACCCAGGCTCGGGTTCGGCACCTGCCGGTGATCGCCGACGACCAGATCGTTGGCATCGTCTCCATCCGCGACGTGGTCCGCTGGAGCGTCCGTGAGATGGCCCAGGCGACCGAGCTGCCGCACCTGGACGTCTCCCGCCAGGTCCTGTCGATCGTCCACCCGGTCGACACGGCCGCCAAACCCCGGTGAGCTTTCTCGACAACCTCCGGATCCGCCGCAGCCGCGGCCGGAAGGTCGCGTCCATGGACCGGGAGGCGACCTCCGAGGACCTCGACGCGCTGCGGGAGTTCGCCCGTACCCGGGTCGGGGTCGAGTTCTTCGTCGAGCCCGAGACCATGGTCACCGACACCACCGCGGTCGCGGTGGCCGCCGACGGCGAGTGGACCCGCCGCCGGGTCGGCTCGCCCCAGGTCATCCGCCAGGTGGCCAAGCAGCTTTCCCTGCCCGTCTACGACGTGCAGATCGTCGGCTACCCGGAGCGGATGCGGGCCTACAACGCCCGCCTCAAGGCCAGCCGGTCCGACCGCCTGCTCGGCGACCAGGCGGCGCCGCCGGTCCGGACCTCCCGGCCGCCCGGCCGCACCCCCCGGCCTCCGAGGCAGGATCCGCTGTGAGCGCCGGCACCGCCGAGCTGCACCACTCCCCGCTGGACGGGGTCCACCGGCGCCTCAAGGCGAAGATGGGCGCCTTCGCCGGCTGGGACATGCCGATCGAGTACAAGGGCACCCTGTCGGAGCACCGGGCGGTGCGCGAGAGGGTCGGCGTGTTCGACCTGTCCCACCTCGGCAAGGTCGAGGTGCGGGGCGACGGCGCCCACGCCGCCCTCCAGCACGCGCTCTCCAACGACCTGGACCGGCTGGCCAAGCCGGGCGCCGCCCAGTACACCCTCTGCCTCACCGACGAGGGGACGATCGTCGACGACCTGATCGTCTACCGGGAGGCCGACGGCTACCTGCTGGTCCCCAACGCCGCCAACTGGCCCAAGGTGGCCGACGCCGTCCGCGCCTCCGACCCCGGCCGCACCCAGGTGACCCCGCGCCCCGACATCGCCGTGATCGCCGTGCAGGGTCCCCGCGCCCCCGAGCTGGTCGGGGGCCTGTTCCCCGAGGCAGCCGAGCTGGACTACATGCATCTGGCGGCCACCAGCTACCGGGATGCGCCGGCCCGGCTGTGCCGCACCGGCTACACCGGCGAGCGCGGCTTCGAGCTGCTGGTCGACGGCGAGGTCGCTCCGGCCCTGTGGGAGGAGCTGTTCGAGCGGGGGGCGGCCTTCGAGGCCGCACCGGTCGGGCTTGGCGGGCGAGACACCCTCCGGCTGGAGATGGGCTACGCCCTGCACGGCAACGACATCTCCACCGACACCGACCCGTTCGAGGCCCGCCTCGGCTGGGCCGTCGCCCTGGACAAGGGCGACTTCCGCGGCCGCGAGGCGCTGCGGGCCAGCAAGGAGGCCGGCCCCAAGCGGCTGCTGGTCGGCCTGGTCTCCGGCGACCGGCTGATCCCGCGCCACGGCATGCCGGTCCTCGACGGCGACCGCCCCGTCGGGGAGGTGACCAGCGGCACGTTCTCGCCGACGCTGCGTCACGGCATCGCCCTGGCCCACGTCCTGCCCGACGTCGCCGCCAAGAACACCGAGCTGCAGGTCGACGTCCGCGGCAGACGCGGCAGCGTCAAGGTGACCCGGCCCCCATTCGTGCCGTCGTCCCCCAAGTAGGCCGTGTCCAGCGCCTCTCGAGACGGCCAGCTGGTCGTCCTGCTGGACACGGCGGGGCGGCCGGTCGGGACCATGCCCAAGGAGCAGGCGCACCACGCCGACACCCCGCTGCACCTGGCCTTCTCGGTCTACGTGTTCGACGCCGGCGGCCGGTTCCTCGCCACCAGGCGGGCGCTCGGCAAGCGGACCTGGCCGGGGGTGTGGACCAACTCCTGCTGCGGTCACCCGGCCCCAGGGGAGGAGGTGGCCACCGCCGCCCGGCGCCGGCTCGGCCAGGAGCTCGGCCTGCAACCGGCTCGCCTTGAGCTGGTCCTGCCCGACTTCGCCTACCGGGCGGTCGCTCCCGACGGGACCGTTGAGAACGAGGTCTGCCCGGTGTTCTTCGCCCACCTGGCCGGGGACCGGGAGCCGGAGGTGGCCGCCAACCCCGACGAGGTGGCCGAGTGGCGCTGGGTGTCGTGGGAGACGTTCCGCACGGTCGCGACGGCGGCGCCGTGGGCGCTCAGCCCATGGTCGGTCGAGCAGGTCGCCCAGCTGCGGCCCAGCCGGTAGCAGGTTCGGTTCCCCGGCTACGGCACCTCGGTGGTGGCCTCCGGGTCGAGGTCGTAGCGCTTGATCGCCTCGGCGACCCGCTCGCGGTCGATGTCGCCGGCCAGGGCGAGCTCCTGGAGGACGGCGACGGCGATGTTCTCGGCGTCGATCTTGAAGTGGCGGCGCAGGGCCGGTCGGGTGTCGGAGCGACCGAAGCCGTCGGTGCCGAGGATCGCATAGGGCCGCGGCACCCAGCGGGAGATCTGGTCGGGGACCAGCTTCATCCAGTCGCTGACGGCGACGATCGGCCCTTCGACCTCGGCGAAGGTCCGGTGGACCAGCGGCACCCGCTGCTCGGAGGTCGGATGCAGCCGGTTCCACTCATCGCAGTCCAGCGCGTCCTGGCGCAGCCGCTGCCAGCCGGGCGCGCTCCACACGTCGGCGGCGACGTCCCAGTCGTCGGCCAGCAGCCGGGCGGACTGGAGGGCCTGGGGCATGGCGCTGCCGCTGGTCACGATCTGGGCCCGGTGGGCCCGGTCACCCTCGGCGGCCTGGTAGCGGTACAGGCCCTGGAGGATCGCCTGCTCGTCCAGCCCGTCCGGCATCGGCGGCTGCACGAACGGCTCGTTGTAGACGGTGAGGTAGTAGAACAGGTCCTCGGGCTGCTCGCCGTACATGCGGCGCAGCGCCTCCTCGACGATCACCGGGATCTCGAACGCAAACGACGGGTCGTAGGTGACGCAGGCCGGGTTGGTGGTCGCGACCAGCGCCGAGTGGCCGTCCTGGTGCTGCAGGCCCTCCCCGTTCAGGGTGGTCCGCCCGGCCGTCGCCCCGATCAGGAAGCCGCGGCAGCGCTGGTCGCCCGCGCTCCACATGGAGTCGCCGGTCCGCTGGAACCCGAACATCGAGTAGAAGATGTACAGCGGGATCATCGGCTCGCCGAAGGTGGCGTGGCTGGAGCCGGCGGCCGAGAACGACCCCATCGCCCCGGCCTCGGTGATGCCCTCGTGCAGGATCTGGCCCTTGACGTCCTCCTTGTAGGAGAGCACCAGGTCGCGGTCGACCGCGTCGTAGGTCATGCCCCTTGACGAGTAGATCTTGAGGGTGGGGAAGAACGAGTCCATGCCGAAGGTCCTGGCCTCGTCGGGGATGATCGGCACGATCCGCTGGCCGACGTCCTGGTTGCGCAGCAGGTCCCTGATCAGCCGGACCAGGGCCATGGTGGTGGCGACCTCCTGCTTGCCTGAGCCCTTCTTGAGCTGGGCGTACAGCTCCTTGGCGGGCAGGTTGAGCGGGCCGGAGCGGTCGACCCGCCTTGGTACCGGCCCGCCAAGGCCGCGCCGGCGCTCCTGCAGGTACTCGTTGAGGTCGGAGCCCTCCGGTGGCTTGTAGTAGGGCGGATAGCCCTTCTCCAGGGCCTCGTCGGGCACGTCGATGCCGAGCCGGTCCCGGAAGGTGTTGAGGGTGCCGCGCACGAACTTCTTCATCTGGTGGGTGGCGTTGCGGGACTCGAACTCGCGGCCCAGCCCCCGCCCCTTGATGGTCTGGGCGATGATCACGGTGGGCTGGCCCTGGTGGTCGACCGCGGTCCGGTAGGCGGCGTGGACCTTGCGCAGGTCATGGCCGCCCCGGTCGACCGCGAGCGCGACCACCTCGGCGTCGGACATGCCATCGATCAGCTGCTTGAGCCCCTTGGAGTCGAACAGCTTCTCGCGGATGTAGGCGGCGTCCTCGGCGGCCAGCGTCTGGAGCTGGCCGTCGGGGGTCGAGTTCAGCTTGGCGACCAGCTCGCCCGTGGTGTCCCGCGCCAGCAGGTCGTCCCAGAGCCGGCCCCAGACCACCTTGATGACGTTCCAGCCGGCCCCGCTGAAAAGCGACTCCATCTCCTGGATGATCTTGCCGTTGCCGCGGACCGGGCCGTCCAGGCGCTGCAGGTTGCAGTTGAGCACAAAGGTCAGGTTGTCCAGCCGCTCCCGGCCGGCCACCGTGAGCGCGCCCTGCGACTCCGGCTCGTCCATCTCGCCGTCGCCGATGTAGGCCCACACCCGCGAGCCGGAGGTGTCGGCGATCTCCCGGCTCTGGAGGTACTTGTTGAAGCGGGCCTGGTAGATGGCGTGCAGCGGGCCGAGGCCCATGGAGACGGTGGGGAACTCCCAGAAGTCCGGCATCAGCCGCGGGTGCGGGTACGACGACAGGCCGTCGGGCTTGCTCTCCTGGCGGAACGCGTCCAGGTTGGCCTCGGTGAGGCGACCCTCCAGGTAGGCGCGGGCGTAGACGCCGGGGGCGGAGTGGCCCTGGAAGAAGATCTGGTCGCCGTGGCCGGCGTCCCGCCCGCGGAAGAAGTGGTTGAAGCCGACCTCGAACAGCTCGGCCGCCGAGGCGAAGGAGGCCATGTGCCCGCCGACCCCCAGCTCGGGCCGGTTGGCCCGCGACACGATGGCGGCCGCGTTCCAGCGCACGATCGACAGCAGGCGCCGCTCCAGCTCCTCGTCGCCCGGGTAGTCGGGCTCGGCGCCGGCCGGGATGGTGTTGAGGTAGTCGGTCGACGGCAGCGCGGGCAGGCCGACGTCGAGGGCGCCGGCGAGGGAGAGCACCTCCCGGAGCAGGAAGCGGGCCCGTCCGGGGCCTTCGCGCTCGACGACGTCGCTCAGCGAGTCAAGCCACTCTCTGGTCTCATCGGGGTCGGGGTCGGGGAGCTGGTCCAGCACCCCACCCGCGGTGACCTTCTCGCGCTCGTCGCTCACCGTCGGCTCCCTGGCTCGGGGGGTTCGTCATCCACCCCTACCTTAGTCGCCGGCAGCCAACCCGGCGACGGACAAACCCTTACCATGCCCGGCGTGATCGAGGTGCTGTGGCTTGGGACGCTGCTGGGTGTCGGGGCCGCGCTCGCGGTCGGGCCCATCTTCGTCGTCATCGTCCAGCAGGCGGCCACCAGCGGCTTCGGGGCCAGCTTCCGGGTCATCCTCGGCTCGGCCACCGCCGACCTGGTGCTGCTGGTCCCGGCGCTCGCCTTCGCCTGGATCATCCGGTCGATGGAGCGCAGCTCGCTGTGGGTCGGGGCGGCCGGTGCCCTGTTCCTGCTCTCCCTCTCCTGGCGTTCGGCCGGCCACGCCGTGGCCCAGTGGCGCGAGGGCCGCCAGCTGGAGGTGGACGGCCGCTGGGCCTTCTGGAAGGGCGTCGCCGGGAACCTGGCCAACCCCCTCACCTGGACGTTCTGGCTGGCCACGGGGACGCCGGCGATGCTGGCGGCCCAGGACGCCGCCGGCACGGCGGGGCTGGCGCTGTTCACCGCGACCTGGTTCCTGGTCGCGTCGGGCCTGGAGGCGGTGATCGCGCTGGCCGTCGCCCGTTCCCGGCGGCTGGTCGGGCCGCGCGGGCAGGCCTGCTTCACGGCCGTCTCGGCGGTGGCGTTCCTCGGGCTCGCCCTGACCCTGGTCGCCCGCGACGTGCTCCCGAGCCTCGGCTGAGGTCAGGCGGCGTCCCCGGTTCGCCGGGCCGGGTCCGGGCGGCGGCCAGCTGGGCCAGGATGACCCCGGTCACGACCAGGAGGCCGCCGGCCAGCTGCGCCGGGTTGAGGTGCTGGCCCAGCAGCAGCCAGGCGAAGGCGGCCGCGAACACCGGCTCGGCGGTGGCCGCGATCCCGGCGGTGGCGGCGCTGATCACCCGCACGGCCCCGACGGCAAGGGCGAACGGCAGCAGGGTGCCGAGCAGCCCGACCCCGAGCACGGCCGCGGCCACGCCCGGGTCGTACAGGGAGCCGACCGGCCACGACCACCACGGCGCGGCCACCGCCCAGATGGCCACCGCGACCAGGAACCCCCAGAGCAGCGTCGTCGCCGGCGCAACCCCCCGACGCCCGGCCAGCTCGGCTGTCAGCAGGTAGGCGGCGAACAGCACCGCCGAGGCCAGCCCGGCCGCCACCCCCGGCACGTCCAACCCTCCCAGTCCCCCGAGGGCCCGGCTGACCAGGATGGCACCGGCCAGGGTGAGCCCGGCCGCCGCCCAGGCCAGCCGGCCCGGGTCGGCGGACACCCCTCGCATCAGCAGCGTGGTCGCGGCCAGCAGCATCGCCGGTCCGGTGTACTGCAGGGACACCGCCACCCCGACCTGCAGGTGGTCGATCGCCAGGTAGTAGCAGAGGTTGACCGCGGCGATGCAGGCTCCGAAGCCGACCAGGATCGGCCAGGTGCCCGGCGGGGGACGCAGCAGGTCGGGCCGCCGCCAGGCCAGCACCGGGGCCAGCGCGACCAGGGCGACCGCGACCCTGGCCTCGGCCAGCCGGACCGGGGGCATTCCCCGCTCGAAGGCGTGTTTGGCCAGCACCGCGGCCAGCGCCCAGCAGGCGCCGGCGAGCACCACCCGGAGCAGGGCGGCCATGGTCGCCGCCCGGTTCGGGCGGGTCTCGGGATGCATGGCCCCAAGGGTAGGCGGGGCTGGCAACGGCGCCGGGATCGGCTTGCTTGGGCGCGTGCTCCAGCGGGAACAGACGGGCATGAACCCCGCTGCGACGCAGGAGGCAGGCCAATGTCCCGGTACTCCAGGAGGCGAGGCACGACCCGCAGGAGGCGCGGCTACGGCCGCGGACGCGGACGCTGGTCTCGCTCCGGGATCGACCCGATGTTCTGGGTCGCCCTTGGCGTCGCCGTGCTGATCGTGCTGGTCGTCCTGTCGCGCTGACTCAGGCCAGGACCAGGCGGCGGTCGGCGACGGCCGGCGGCGGCGTGCCGTTGGCCAGCAGCTGGTCGTGGAAGGAGCGCAGCTCGCCCCCGACCCGGTCTCGCAGGGCCAGGATCTCCAGCTTGCCGAGGGTGTAGCCGAAGTAGCCGGGGTCCCAGGTGCCACGGACGGCCTCCAGCCGGGCGTGGTCGGGGTCCAGCCCGGCCGTCGCCTCGAACTCGGCGGTCGCCTCGTCGAGCGACATGCCCTGGGTGTGCATGCCCACCGAGCAGAGCAGGCGGGCGGCGCGGATCAGGGCGTCGGTCCGCATCGCCACCTCGGACTCCGGGTCGCCGGCCCGGAAGCCGGCGTCGAACGCCGCCTCCTCGCAGTAGTGGGCCCAGCCCTCGCCCAGGACCTCGCTGTACAGGGCGGTCGCGACCCGGCTCGGGGCCCGGCGCAGGTGCAGCTCGTGGGCGTGGTGGCCTGGGTAGGTCTCGTGCAGGGTGCAGACGGCCAGCACGTGCGGCTCGAACAGGGCCAGCCAGCGCCCGGTCCGCTCCGGGTCCCACTCGGGCAGGGGCGGGGGCAGGTAGTAGCGGAAGGTGGCCGGGCCGGCCGGGTCGAACGGCCCCGGGGCGTGGTGGAAGGCGAGGGCGCCGCGCAGGTACGGCGGGGCCGCCTCGACCCCTGGCGGCTCGTCGCCCGGCAGGGACATGAAGCCGCTGTCCTCCACGAAGCGGCGGCACTCGGCGACCTGCGCGGCGGCCGCGCCGAGCAGCTCGCCGGCGGCCGGGGCGTGCCTGGCCGCCCTGGCCCGCACCTCGGCGGGGGTGCCGCCGGCAAGGGCGGCAGCCTCCCGCTGCGCCGCCAGCTGCCGGTCGGCCTCCACCCGGCCCCTGGCCAGCAGCCCGGCCGGGTCGAGGGCGGTGCCGGTCCGCACCCGCACCAGCTCGGCGAAGTCGGCCGGCCCCCACGGCTCCAGCGGCGGCCCGTCCAGGGCGGCCACCCTGGCCGCGTACCGCTCCACCGCGGTCGCGGCCAGCTCGGCCACGTCCGCGCCGGCCAGGCCGGCGGCCGCCGTCCGGTAGAAGCTGGCGTAGCCGGCGAGCACGTCGGTGGCCGCCTCCCTGAAGGCCAGCGGCACCTCCTCCAGGCCGGCGGCCAGGCCGGCCAGGGCGTCCGGCAGCTGCTCGAGATGGCGGCGCAGCCCGGCCGCACGCTCGGCCGCGGTCGCCGCCGGGCCCTCCAGGTAGGAGGTGACCCGGAGCACGCTGGTCGCCCACAGCGGGTCGCGCCGCGCCTCCTCGCGGCGGGCCAGCAGCAGCTCCTCCTCGGCCAGGACGAGGGTGAGGTGGTCACGGTCGGCCGCCTCCTGCTCGTCGCCGGCCGGGAGGGCGGCCAGCTCGGCCAGCTGCCGCCGGCGCTCGGCGGCCCGGCGGCGCAGCCCGGCGGGGGAGAGGTCGTCGACCAGCCCGTCGTAGGCACGAAGCCCGAGGTCGCGCCCCTGCGACGGGAACGCGTCCAGCATCGCGTCCAGAATGGCGTCGAGCGTCCGTCTTGTCGCACCTGACATGGCCGGAGTGTGTCATATACTCGGCGCGCCCGGCGCCTCCGCCGGGCGCCACGGGGACCAGCGAAGTCCGGCACCAACCCGGCGCTGTCCCGCAACTGTGAGGCCCCGCCTGCATCCGGCGGGGACGAGCCAGGTCGCCTGCCTCCGTGGCCGCAAGCTCAGTCCTCGGAGGAAGGGCGGGTTGTGCCTGAGGTTCCCACAGGCCTCGCATCCTCCGACCGAGAGGAGGATGGATGAGGAAGGCCCTCGTTCCCCTGCTGCTCCTGGCCCTGGCCGCCGCCGGCTGCGGAGCAGAGACGCCCGGCGACACGGCCGAGTCCGGGCGGCAGCCCAGGCGGATCGTCTCGTTGTCGCCGACCGCGACCGAGCTGCTGTTCGCCGTCGGCGCCGGCGGCCAGGTGGTGGCCGTCGACAGCAACTCCAACCACCCGGCCGACGCGCCAAGGACCGACCTGTCGGCCTACCAGCCGAACCTCGAGGCGATCGCCGGCTACAAGCCCGACCTGGTCGTCTACTCCGACGACCCCGGTGAGCTGAAGGCCGGCCTGGAGAAGCTCGGCATCCCGGCCCTGCAGCAGCCGGCGGCCAAGCGCCTCGACGACACCTACGCCCAGATCGACCAGCTCGGCAAGGCGACCGGCCATCCGGCCGAGGC
>DATHIG010000502.1:0-3973 GCA_035490035.1 Actinomycetes bacterium | reverse complement strand
AGGCGGCCGAGCTGGTGGTGGCCTCGCTCCGGGCCGGCGGGGTCGTCCAGGCGTTCGGGTCCGGGCATTCCGAGGCCCTGGCCATGGAGTTCGCCGGCCGCGCGGGCGGGTTGGTGCCGACCAACCGGATCTCCCTGCGGGACGTGGTCATCTTCGGTGGCGAGTCGCCCGACGTGCTCGGCAACGGCCTGCTCGAGCGCGACCCGTCGATCGCCCACCGGCTGTACGACCTCGCCGCGGTGTCGGCGGCCGACGTCTTCGTGATCGGCTCGAACTCGGGCGTCAACGGCGCGATCGTCGAGTTCGCGCAGCTGGTCAAGCAGCGCGGGCACCGGCTGATCGCGATCACGTCCTTCACCCAGACGGCAGCTGTGGACTCCCGGCACCCGTCCGGCAGCAAGCTGATCGACCACGCCGACGTCGCCCTCGACAACGGCGCGCCGTACGGCGACGCGGTGCTCGCCCTGCCCGACGGCGGCACCGTGTGCGCGGTGTCGTCCATCACCGGTGCACTGCTCGCCCAGCTGGTCGGCGCCGAGGTCGTCCGGCGGCTGATCGAAGCCGGCGAGGCACCTCCCGTCTACCTGTCTGCCAACGTCCCTGGTGGGTATGAACACAACAGCACCCTGGAGGAGCGGTACGCCGGACGTATCCGACGCACCGCCTGACTCCCTCGATCTCTCAAAGGAGACAGATCTATGGGCACCCCGAACCAGTACTCGCGGCGGCTGTTCCTCCAGCGAGCCATCCTGGCCTCGGTCGCGGCGGCCGGCGGCGGCTCCGTCCTGGCCGGCTGCGCCAGCGGTGGCGGCGACACGAGCTCCGAGAGCGGCGGCGAGAGCAGCGCCGAGAACCCGTTCGGGGTGAAGGCCGACGCCGCGCTCGACGTCGTCATCTTCAAGGGCGGCTACGGCGACGACTATGCCAAGTTCCACGAGGAGCTGTACACGAAGAAGTTCAGCGGCGCCCAGGTCAAGCACGCCGGCATCACCGACGTCCGGCAGCAGCTGCAGCCTCGCTTCAACAGTGGCAACCCCCCGGACGTGATCGACAACTCGGGCGCGGAGCAGCTGCCGCTGGCCACGCTCGCGGACACCGGCCAGCTGGCCGACCTGACCCGGCTGTTCGACGCCGAGTCGATCGACGGCGGCAAGATCAGGGAGACCCTGAACCCGGTGGCGGTCGAGGCCGGCGACTACGGCGGCAAGATCCTGGTCCTGAACTATGCCCTTGAGGTCTACGGCCTCTGGTATGACAAGACGCTGTTCGACAAGAAGGGCTGGCAGCCGGCCGAGTCCTGGGCGGACTTCCTCGCCCTCTGCCAGGAGATCAAGGGTGCCGGGATCGCGCCGATGGCCCACCAGGGCAAGTACCCGTATTACATCCAGCAGGTGACCATGGACATGGCCGTCAAGCACGGCGGCAAGGAGGTCGTCACCGCGATCGACAGCCTCGAGCCGAACGCGTGGAAGCACCCGTCGGTCAAGATGGCCGCCGAGGCGCTGCTGGAGATCAAGTCCAAGGGCTACATGCTCCAGGGCACCGAGGGACTGGACCACATCCAGTCGCAGACCCGCTGGAACGAGGGCAAGGCGGCCTTCATCCCCTCCGGCTCGTGGCTGGAGAACGAGCAGAAGAAGGTCGCGCCCAAGGACTTCGCCACCACGGTCGCACCGACCCCCCTGATGGACGGCGCCAAGCTGCCGTTCCAGTCCACCCGGGTCAGCGCGGCCGAGGCGTTCATCGTGCCGGCCAAGGCCAAGAACCTCCCCGGCGGCCTGGAGTACCTGCGCATCATGCTGTCGAAGGAGGGGGCGTCGAAGTTCACCGAGCTCACCGCCGCCCCGACCGTCGTCAACGGTGCCGGGGAGGACCTCGAGCTCACCCCCGCCGCGGCGTCCGCCAGCGAGCTCGTCAAGGCCGGTGGCGACAACAACTGGAACTACTACTACTTCGTCTGGTACTCGCCGATGCGGCCGAAGATCGAGACGGCCTTCGGTGAGCTGGCTGCCGGCCGCGTCACGGCCGACGAGTTCTGCGCCGCGTGCCAGAAGGCGGCCGACGAGACCGCCAAGGACCCGCAGACGAAGAAGCGGACGCGCAGCTAGGCGGCGAGGTCTGCCGCCCGGCGCGGAGAAGGAGTTCGATGCGACACGGTCAGTACCGGTTCATCGTGGGGTTCCTGGTCCTGCCCCTGGCGTTGTACGCGATCTTCGTGATCTCGCCGTTCGTCCAGGCCTTCTACTACTCGATGACCAACTGGACCGGCGTCTCGCCGGAGTTCGACTTCGTCGGGCTGCAGAACTTCCAGACCATGCTGCACGACTCGTTGTTCCTGCGCGCGTTGCGGAACAACGCGGTGCTGCTGGTGGTGATGCCGCTGGCGGTGATCCTGCTGGCCCTGTTCTACGCCTTCCTGCTCAACGTGGGCGGGCGGGGATCAGGGGTCGGCATCAGGGGCGTGCGCGGGTCCGGCTTCTACAAGCTGGCCTTCTTCCTGCCGCAGGTGCTGTCGGTCCCGGTCATCGCGGTGATCTGGGCCGTGATCCTCGACCCGACCCCGACGGGCCTGGTCAACAGCGTGATGCGGCGCATCGGGCTGGGGGCCTCCGGCTGGCTGGCCGACCCCAACCTGGCGCTGTACTGCGTGCTGTGGGTCCTGGTGTGGGGAAGCGTCGGATTCTACCTGGTGCTGTTCAACGCCGCGATGTCCTCGATCCCCCGGGACATCTTCGAGGCGGCCGTCATCGACGGGGCTGGGCGGGTGGCCACGTTCTTCCGGGTCACGATGCCGCTGCTGTGGGACACGATCCAGACGTCGTGGGTGTACCTGGCGGTCCTCGCCCTCGACGTCTACGCGCTGGTCGCGGTGATGACCGCCGGCCCCGGCGGGCCCGCCAACTCCACCCAGGTGATCGCCCTGCAGATCGCCCAGAACGGCTTCCAGTTCGGTCGCGCCGGCTACGCGTCGGCGATCGGCGTCGTCCTGTTCTTCTTCACGCTGATCATCGCCGCCATCATGCTGCGCGCCACCCGGCGCGAGCGGATCGAGTACTGAGGGGCCCGTTATGGCTGTCACCACGCGCACCGGCGACGCGGGCACCCCGACGTCCGCTCCGCGCCGGCAGAGCGGCGACGGCCGCAAGGGCGGCGGCGGCGACGTCGGGGTCAACGTCTTCTCGCACGTCGTCCTGATCGGCTGGTCGGTGATGGTGCTGGTGCCGTTCGCGTGGGCGCTGCTCGCCTCCCTGAAGACGTCACGTGAGATCTTCGGCTCGCCGTGGTCCCTGCCGGAGGTCTTCCAGTGGTCGAACTTCGCCCGGGCCTGGGACAAGGGGGTCGGCGAGTACCTGCTGAACAGCGTTGTGGTGGTCACCGGCGGTGTGCTGCTGACCATGCTGCTCGGCTCGATGGCGGCCTACGTGCTGGCGCGGTACCAGTTCCCCGGCAACCGGTTCGTCTACTACCTGTTCGCCGCCGGGATGATGTTCCCGGTCTTCCTGGCGATCGTGCCGCTGTTCTTCGTCGTGCAGAACCTGGGCATGCTGTCCACCTACCAGGGACTGATCCTGGTCTACGTCGCCTACTCCCTGCCGTTCACCGTGTTCTTCATGCACGCGTTCTTCAAGACGCTGCCGACGTCGATCGCCGAGGCCGCGTTCATGGACGGCTGCTCGCACGCCGGTGTCTTCTTCCGGGTGATGCTGCCGATGGCCAAGCCCGGCCTGCTGAGCATCGGCATCTTCAACGTGCTCGGCCAGTTCAACCAGTTCGTCCTACCGTCGTTCCTGTCCCCCGAGAAGCCGGTGCTGGCCCAGGGCATCGCGACCCTGCTGGCCAGCCAACGGTACGAGGGCGACTGGGGTGCGCTCTTCGCCGCCCTGACCATCGCGATGGTACCCGTCGTGGTCGTCTACCTGATCTTCTACCAGCAGGTCCAGGCCGGCCTGACCAGCGGCACGCTCAAGTAGCC
>DATHIG010000501.1:0-2354 GCA_035490035.1 Actinomycetes bacterium | reverse complement strand
TCGGACGCGTGGTGGGGATGGATCATCGTCGGTACGACGCAAGCAGCACAGGGAGCAACATGCTGCGGCGAACCGTCGCTATGTCGAGGCGTGGCTGGGCTGGTTGGATCATCACCAAGCGGGTCAGCCGAGCTGAGTGCTGGTGCTCGCGCATCTCGTAGCGGCAGATCCAGGCCCCGCAGACATCGAGGCGATTCGGGGGTGCCGGAGGAGGGGCTCGAACCCTCATGCCCGTGCGGGCCCGACGCTTTTAAGGCGCGGCTGTCTGCCAATTCCAGCACTCCGGCGCTGACCGCAGGCTACGGGACCCGTTCTGCTCGCGCGAGCTCACTTCGGGTAGCGTTCGGGTATGGACATCATGCAGTCGTTGGTCAGCGGCGCGCGGCTGGCCGCCGAGGTCGAGCCGGGCGGGATCGCCGGGTGGGCGATCCGGATCATGGAGGCGCTGGGGGCGCCCGGCGCGGGGCTGGCCGTCGCCCTCGAGAACCTGTTCCCGCCGATCCCCAGCGAGGTGATCCTGCCGCTGGCCGGGTTCACGGCCAGCCAGGGCGACATGAGCCTGGTGGCGGCGATCGTCTGGACCACCATCGGCTCGGTCGCCGGCGCGCTGGTGCTGTACCTGATCGGCGCGCTGGTCGGTCGGGAGCGCACCCGAGCCATCGCGGCCAGGCTGCCGTTGGTCAAGCTGTCCGACATCGACCGGACCGAGGCCTGGTTCGCCAAGCACGGCCGCAAGACGGTCTTCTTCGGCCGGATGGTGCCGCTGTTTCGCAGCTTCGTCTCGATCCCGGCCGGGGTCGAGCGGATGCCGATGGGGATCTTCGTGGTCTTCACCACCCTTGGCAGCCTGATCTGGAACACCGTGTTCGTGATCGCCGGCTATGTGCTGGGGGAGAACCGGAGGGTCATCGAGGACTACGCCGGCGCATACCAGACGGTCGTGCTCGCCGTCGGGGTGCTGGCGGTCGCGGCCTTCGTGGTCGCGCGCCTGATCTCGAAGCGCCGGAACCGGCAGCAGGTGTAACGCCGAGGGGGCCCGACCCTGGGCGGCGGCCGAACGCCCGGCTACCTGCTCCAGTGGCTCTCGCCGAGGAGGTAGGCGGTGGCAAGGCTCTCCGGGTCCTGCTCGGCCGGCTCACCGTCGCCGGGGCGCTCGATCGCCACCGAGATCGTCCGGGCCGCGTACCGCGGCAGCTCGGTCGGCCCCTGGGGGCCCTCCAGCCTGGCCAGGTCGTTGCCGAAACCGGCGATCGTGTAGCTGGACCTCGGCTCGACCCCGGCCCGGCGGAACATGCGGAGCAGGTCGTGGTCCTCGTTCTCGAAGCGCAGGATGCGGACCTGGCTGCCGGTCGCGGCCGCGGTCAGGGGCACGCCCGGCTCGCGCGGGTAGTCGCCGATCGGGTGGCCGTGGGGACAGGTCCGGGCCTCGCCGATCATCACCAGCATGCGGGCCTCCAGCGCCGGGGTGACCCCCATCTCGAATGCCTCGGCCTCCTCGTGCACCTCGTCCCAGGGCACGCCCATGACCTTGACCAGGAACGCCTCGACCAGCCGGTGCCGGCTGACCACGTGCTTGGCCACCTTCTCGCCCTCGCTGGTGAGGGCGATCCGCTTGCCGGGGCCGCGGGCGACGAGCCCCTCACCCTCCAGGCGGCGGACCATCCCGCTCACACTGGGCGGCGACACCTGCATCGCCCTGGCCAGGTTGGTGGGCGTCCGATCGATGCCGGCCTCGCCGAGCCAGTAGAGCGATTCGAGGTATTCCTGGATCGCCGGGGTCAGGGTCGCGCTGCCAGCCATGATCGTATGGTACTTGGCGCAGGTCGCGCAGGGCAGTCCCGCTCAGCCGGCCACCCCGACCCGGCCGTCCATCCCGGCGTGCAGGGGGGCAGGTGTAGCGGTACTCGCCCGGCCGATCGAGGCTCCTGGAGGGCGTCGAATCAGTAGCTGCTGGCGTTGATCGCCCCGAAGATCGCGACGATGCCGCCAAGGATGAGGATGGCGGACAGGACCAGTTCGACGATGGCGATGATGCGGGCCGCCTTGGCCTGGTCGAGACCGGTGAGCCGGCCGCCGGAGGCCTCGATGCGCTTCTCGGCGTTGTTGGCCAGGACCAGGGCGACGATGGCACCGACCGGGGCGCAGATGAAGAACCCGACGATGGCGATGACCAGCGCCGCCGTGGCCGAGCTGTCGGTCTGCGGGGCCGCCGGATACCCATAGCCCTGCGGCGCGCCGTACGGCTGGCCGTATCCCGGCTGGCCACCGTACTGCTGCCCATATCCTTGCTGGCCGTATCCCGGTTGCCCATAGCCCGGTTGCCCGTAGCCCTGCTCGCCGCCGGAGGGCCGCGG
>DATHIG010000500.1:0-3319 GCA_035490035.1 Actinomycetes bacterium | reverse complement strand
GTGGTGGGGGGTTCGGTGGTCGGCGGTGCCGTGGTGGGGGGTTCGGTGGTCGGCGGGTCCGTGGTTGGCGGCGCCGTCGTCGGTGGTGCGGTGGTCGCTGGCGCGGTGGTGGGGGGCGCGGTGGTCGGCGGGGGGTTCGTCCCGGGCGGCGGGCTGGTCGTGGGCGGTGGGTTGGTGCCGGGCGGAGCCGGGACCCCGGGGATCCCGCTGGGCGCCGATGGCGGGGTGGTGTCGCCGGGGGTGATGGGGTTGATGGACTGGATCAGGCCGCCGACGCCGGAGACTAGGGGAAGACCGGCCGGTGCAGGGGTCGTCGGGGGCTGCGAGGAGGCGGCCGAGGACCCGGGTGGCTGGCCGCCGCGGCTGCCCCCGCCCCCCGACCCGGCGGCCGGTGGCGAGGTCAGCGGGGTCCCGCTCTCGGCGGCCCCGGCGACGGCACCGCCGAGACTGGTGCAGGCGGGCGTGCATGGTCCCTGGTCGCTGAGGCTGAACACCACCAGCAGGCCCATCACGGCGGTCACCGTCGCGGCCCAGGCCCGCGCCCGACGCTGGAGCGACGGCCTCCAGCTCACCCGGTAGGAGGGGCCGCGCCGCCGCGCCGCCGCCACCTGCTCGGCGGTGGCGTGGCGCGACCAGGCACCGATGATGGCCGCCTCGAACGGTCCCAGCTCGGCCGCCGCGGTGGCCAGCAGCCTGGACAGCTCGGTGGCCTTGAAGGGGCGGTACAGGAACTTCCTGGCCCCGTCGGGCGGCAGGTCGGGCCGGCGCTCGCCCTTGTCGAGCAGCATCACCAGGGGCCCGTCGTACCGGTCCCGGACCTGCTTGTAGCTGAGCCGGCGGGCCTGTGGCTGGCTGTCGAGGACGACGGCGGCCACCAGCGGCTTCGACCAGTCGGCCAACTCGGCCGGTGAACGGAAGTGGGCGACGCGGTCGCCATTCTCGAGCAGGCGGTCGGCGATCGATGCCAGCCCTGGATCCCTCGACAGCAGGACCACCCGACGTTCCACGCCCACCGTCCCATCCGCCCAAGCTTGACCGGATCACGACGAACAGCCCGATGGGACCGGTCATCGCACTCGAAGCAGCATACTCACACATTCGCCCGTGAGAAGTCTCTACGTCGGCTGCATGATGAATCAGGCGATGCTGGGCGGCTCGACCAGGACGCCCGATTCCCGGGATCCGGCCGGGAACCGCGCGAACCCCTTCCAGGCCAGGCCGGCCAGCTCGTCGGCCAGCTCGACGGCGGCCAGGGGCCGGCGCTCGTCGAGCCACCAGCTGGTCGCTCCCTCGGCCATCCCGACGATCGCGGCCGCCAGGGCCCTGGACCGGGCCTCGGCCAGGCCGGCCTCGGCGGCGATGATCGTCGCCACCCGGCCGGCCACCCACCGGCGGAACTGGGTCACCTGGTCCTGGAAGTCGGCGTCGAGGCCGAGGGCCTCGGTGAACAGCAGCCGGAAGGCGTCCTCGTGCCGGTCGACGAAGTCGAGGTAGGCCCCGAAGCCGCGGCGCAGGCGCTCGTCGTTCCCGCCGGCCTGGCTGAAGGCGGCCTCCAGCTCCTCGGTGAGGCGGCCCAGCTCGCTGGCCACCAGCGCCGAGTAGAGCGCCCGCTTGGAGGAGAAGTGCTGGTAGAGGACGGGCTTGGTGACGCCGGCGGCCTCGGCGATCGACTCCATGGAGGCGCCACGGTAGCCGTCGCGGGCGAACAGCCGCCTGGCGACGCGCAGGAGCTGGGCGCGGCGATCGGCCGCCCGCAGCCGCAGTCCCATCGGCACGCTCACCGCGTTCCACCCCCTTGCGCAGACCTGCCCAGTCCCGCATCCTACCGTTCAGTAGGTTACCGAGTAGTAACCATGGGGTTGAAAGGATCCGCCCATGATCGGCTTCGCGCTCTCCGAAGACCAGGTGGCCGCCCAGAAATGGGCCCGCGAGTTCGCCGAGAGGGAGATCCGGCCGGTCGCGGCCCACTACGACGAGACCGAGGACTTCCCCTGGCCGGTCATCTCCAAGGCGGCCGACATCGGCCTGTACGGCATGGACTTCTATCGCATGATCGGCGAGGACGAGACCGGCATCCTGCAGCCGCTGCTGGTCGAGGAGCTCTGCTGGGGCTGCGCCGGCATCTCGCTCGGCATCTTCGGCACTGGGCTGCCACTGGTCGCCCTCATGGCGACCGGGACCCCGGACCAGGTCGCCCGCTGGGCCCCCGAGCTGTTCGGCACCCCGGCCGAGCCCAAGGTGGGCGCGTTCGCGGTCACCGAGCCGGCCGCCGGCTCCGACGTCTCCAGCCTGAGCACCCGGGCTGTCCGCGACGGCGACGACTGGGTGCTGAACGGCCAGAAGGTCTTCATCACCAATGGCGGCATCGCCGGCGTCCATGTGGTCGTCGCCACCATCGACCCGACGCTCGGCCACCGCGGCCAGGCCAGCTTCGTGATCCCGCCGGGCACCCCCGGCCTGCGCCAGGGCAAGAAGGAGCGCAAGCTCGGCATCCGCGCCTCCCACACCGCCGAGGTGCTGCTCGAGGACTGCCGCGTGCCCGCCGACTGCCTGCTGGGAGGCGAGCAGCGGCTCGAGGCCAAGCTGGACCGGGCCCGCGAGGCTCAGGCCGCCGGCTCCGGGTCGCAGGCCTCTGTCCGAACGCGGGGCAGCTCGGGCGCCCTGGCCACCTTCGAGGCGACCCGCCCGATCGTCGGCGCCCAGGCCGTCGGCATCGCCCGGGCCGCCTTCGAGTTCGCGAGGGACTACGCCCGCGAACGGGTCCAGTTCGGCAAGCCGATCGCCGCCCAGCAGGCCATCGCCTTCAAGCTGGCCGACATGGCCACCGAGATCGACGCCGCCCGCCTCCTGGTCTGGCGCGCCTCCTGGATGGCCCGCAACGGCATGGGCTTCTCCCACGCCGAAGGGTCGATGTCCAAGCTCAAGGCCGGCGAGGTCGCCGTCCGGGTCACCGACGAGGCCATCCAGGTCCTCGGCGGCTACGGCTACATCCGCGACTTCCCCGTCGAGAAATGGCACCGGGATGCGAAGATATATAGCCTCTTTGAGGGTACGTCCGAGATCCAGCGCTTGGTGATTTCGCGAGCCAATGGCGGAATGGCATGACCTATACCGCCGACCCACGTGTTGACTCGTACATCGGTGCCCTGCCCGATTGGCAGCAGGCCATCTGCCGCGAGGTCCGCGATCTGGTCCACGCCGCCGACCGCGACGTCACCGAGACCATCAAGCGCACCAACCGTCCGTACTTCGTGCTCCAGGGCAACATCTGCGCCCTGTTGGCGGCCAAGGAACACGTCAACGTCTTTCTCTACGACGG
>DATHIG010000499.1:0-2601 GCA_035490035.1 Actinomycetes bacterium | reverse complement strand
CCCCGCGCCGCCTGAGCCTGCCGGCGACCCGCTGGGCAGGGTGTCAAGGGCAGGTGGCGAGTCGATTCTTCCTTGCTGGGCCAACCGTTCTCGGGGCGTGCGGCGCTGTTGTCCCCGTTCGACCGGCTGCTACACAACCGCAAGCGCACGGTCGAGCTCTTCGAGTTCGACTACCAGCTGGAGATGTACAAGCCCGCTGCCATGCGCCGTTGGGGGTACTTCGCGCTACCGATCCTGTACGGCGACCGGCTGGTGGGGAAGCTCGACGCCACCGCCGACCGCAAAGCCGGGGTGCTGCGGGTCGACGCGATCCACCAGGACGTACCCTTCGACAGGACCATGACCGCCGCAGTGGATGGCGAGATCAAGGACCTGGCTCACTGGCTCGAGCTGGACCTCACGCCGCCCGGTTGAACGAGTACCTGAACTGCCTGAAACGGACGATTTGAAGCACGTCTAGCCGCCGCCCTCGCTCCTCTCGCCGGGACCGCTGCGGGCGCCGGCCATGACCTCGAGGGCGTCGACCAGAAGCTCACGCTCGGCCGTGCTGAGGGCCGCGTCGGGGTGGACGAGCGTGTAGCGGCGAGGCGGCATGCTGGCATCGGCGACCGCATCGGCGGCGTCGTCGGCCTCGCCGTCGTCCTCGTCCCAGGTGGAGAAGTTGAGCTGGTCCCGCCCCTGCTCGACGTCGCGGGTCAGCAGCCAGGAGAACGGGGCGACGAAGCTCTGGGGCGGCCAGCGGGTCTGGTTGCTGTGGCAGTCGTAGCAGGCCGCCGTGGCCAGCTCCCTGGCCCGCCCGTCCGGCCAGGGAGCGTCCTGGGTGACGGCCGGGTTGGTGTGGTCGCGCCCGTAGGGGACCAGTTGCAACAGCAGGGCCACGGCGAATAGCCCGAGCCCCGCTCGGAGCAGCATCCTGCGTCTCCGGGTCCGCATCACTCCCTCTTGATCGCCGCCGGGCCCCGTTCGTTACGGTCGGCACGGTCAGCGGGTAGGCTGAAAACCACCTGCGGGAGGTGCGGCGATGGGCGACGGCGACCAGCGATTCACCGAGTCGGGCATCCCGATCGAGGTGCTGTACGGAGCCGAGGACCTTGCCGGCTTCGACCCGGGGGCAGTGCTCGGCGAACCAGGGCGCGACCCGTTCACCCGCGGCATCTACCCGACCATGTACCGGGGCCGGGTCTGGACGATGCGCCAGTACGCCGGGTTCGGGTCGGCCGCCGAGACCAACGCCCGCTTCCGCTACCTGCTCGACCACGGGCAGACCGGTCTCAGCGTCGCGTTCGACCTGCCGACCCAGATGGGCTACGACTCCGACCACCAGATGGCCGCCGGCGAGGTCGGCAAGGTCGGGGTGGCGATCGACTCCCTGGCCGACATGCGCCGGCTGTTCGAGGGCATCCCCCTGGAACGGGTCTCGACCTCGATGACCATCAACGCCCCGGCGGCCGTGCTGCTGGTGCTCTACCAGCTGGTCGGCGAGGAGCAGGGGGTCGACCCGGCGGCCCTGACCGGCACGGTCCAGAACGACGTGCTCAAGGAGTACATCGCCCGCGGTACCTATATCTACCCGCCGGGCCCGTCGCTGCGGATCACCACCGACCTGCTCGCCTACTGCGCCACCCAGCTGCCCCGCTTCAACACCATCTCGATCTCCGGCTACCACATGGCCGAGGCTGGCGCGACCGCCGTCCAGGAGATCGCGTTCACCCTGTCCAACGCCATCGCCTACGTGCAGGCGGCGGTTGACGCCGGGCTCGCGGTCGACGCCTTCGGGCCTCGGCTGGCGTTCTTCTTCGTGGCCCGGACGACCTTGTTCGAGGAGGCGGCCAAGTTCCGGGCGGCCCGCCGCATCTGGGCCGACATCATGGCCACCCGGTTCGGCGCCGAAGACCCCCGCTCGCGAATGCTGCGCTTCCACACCCAGACCGCCGGCGTCCAGCTCACCGCCCAGCAGCCGCTCAACAACGTGGTCCGGGTGGCCGTGCAGGGGCTGGCGGCGGTCCTCGGCGGCACGCAGTCGCTGCACACCAACGCCTACGACGAGGCCCTCGCCCTGCCGAGCGAGGCCGCGGCCAGGCTGGCCCTGCGCACCCAGCAGGTGCTGGCCGACGAGACCGGGATCACCGACACCGTCGACCCGCTGGCCGGGTCGTACTTCGTGGAGCGCCTGACCGACGAGGTCGAGGCCAGGGCCAGGCACCTGATGGGCAGGGTGGAGGAGCTGGGCGGCGCCGTCGAGGCCATCGAGCGCGGCTTCCAGAAGGAGCAGATCGAACGGTCGGCCTACGACCAGCTCCGCGCGGTCGAACGCGGCGAGCGAGTGGTGGTCGGGGTCAACCGGTACGCCGGCGGCGAGGAGGAGCCGGTCAGCCTGATGCAGCTCGACCCGGCGATCGCCGAGGCCCAGGCCAAGTCGCTGGCCGACATCCGGGCCGGTCGTGACCAGGAGGCGGTCAGGGCCGCCCTCGGCGACCTTCGCGACGCCGCCGAGGGCGGCGACAACCTGCTCGTGCCCATGCGGGAGGCGCTGCGGGGGATGGCGACCGTCGGCGAGGTCTGCGACGCCCTGCGGGAGGTGTTCGGCAGCTACCGCCCTCT
>DATHIG010000498.1:0-4296 GCA_035490035.1 Actinomycetes bacterium | reverse complement strand
CCGATGCTGCTGGCCCTGGGCCGCTGGGCCGAGCGCTGGACGGAGGTCACCACCGAGCACGCCGATCCCGACGTCGTCCTGTGGTCGTGGTGCCAGGAGTTCCTGCGCCGCGACCTGCTGCCCGATCGGCGGGTGGTGGTCCGCTTCGACGTGTTGTCTGGTGGCCGCAGGACCAGCGGCTGGATGCTCATCGAGCGGCGCGAGGCCGAGATCTGTCGCGTCGATCCCGGGTTCGGCGACGACCTGGTGGTGACGATCACCGACCCGCTGACGTTCGCCCGCTGGCACATGGGGCTGGTCGAGTGGGCCGCGGCCGTGCGGTCCGGCGGGATCCAGGTGCAGGGCCCTCAAGCGCTGCGACTGGCGTTTCCGACCTGGAACGCCGGGCCGGAGACCAACGCGCGCAGGCGCTCGAAGCTCGACCTGCCGCTGGCGAGTCCCCGCTAATCAGGGGTCGACGGGCGGTCGGGGTCGGCCGCCTGGGGTTCCGAGGGCTGGGCGGCGAGGGCCGGGTCGACCTCGACCCGGCGGCCATGGCGGTAGACCAGCTCACCGCCAAGGGCGCTGCCCAGCGTCAGGGTGAGCAGCCCGATCAGGCTGAGGATGATCGGCCCGACCGGGGTTGCGGTCACGTCCAGGTCGCGGCCGCGCAGGATCGCGTTGGCCAGGAACAGGCCACCGGTGATCAGCTGGACGCTCATGTGGAGCACGGCGATCCGCCAGGTCCGGGTCCCGTTGTCGATGGGCAGGAAGTCGGCGAACCCGGCGGCGATGGCCGCCACAGAGACCACCAGCGCGATCACGATCAGCGCGAACGCGCCGACGACGAACGGGTTGCCGTCCTCCGACAGGTGCGAGAGCACGTCGAACAGCAGGCTGGTCGGGTACAGGGCGACCGGGAAGTGCACCAGCATCGGATGCAGGGGGCGGCCTCGGCCGCCCTGCAGCAGGTTGGGCATCACGGCCTCCGGGGTCGACGGCTTGCCGGGCGATGCTACCGCCAGCCCCGTGGGCCGGGTTGCCTGCGCAGGTGGGGGCGGGACTCGACCCGGCGGGCCAGGCGGCGCAGGCTGCGCCTGAGCAGCAGCCGGAAGGCGGGACCGACCACCACGAACCCGAGACGGCCGACCATCCCCAGGGGCAGGTCCACGTCCTCGGCCCAGACGAACCAGGCGCCGCCGGGGGCCGGCTCGACCAGGAACGTCCCCGTGCCCCTGACCACCCGGCCGAGGTGGCGGACGTCGATGCGGTGGGGCGGCTGGAAGCTGCTCACCTCCATCGGGTCACTGAACCCGACCCCGGCCACCTTGGTCACCGCGACCAGCCGCTCCCCGACCCGGTGCGGCCCGCCGTCGGCGGTCACCCTGGTGAACGCCACCCAGTCCGACTGCCCCTCCCAGTCGGCCACCGCCGCGAACACCGCCTCGGGCGGCGCCGCGATCGCCACCCGCTCCTCGAGGTGGACGCGCACCAGCCTCCTCCTTCCTCAGCGCGGCGGTCGGATACGATCGCCACATGCTGCGCACCTTCGGCCGGCGCACCTTCGACTTCGGTCGCCGGGTCGCGGTCATGGCCATTCTCAACCGCACGCCCGACTCGTTCTACGACCGGGGCGCCAACTTCGGATTCGACGCCGCCGTCGCCGCCGGCGAACGGGCCCTGGCCGAAGGCGCCGACTGGCTGGACGTCGGCGGGGTCAAGGCCGGCCCCGGCGCCCACGTGCCCGAGGCCGAGGAGCTGGACCGGGTGGTCCCCCTGGTCCAGGCGCTGCGTGACCGCACCGACGCGGTCATCTCGGTCGACACCTTCCGGCCCGGCGTGGCCAAGCGCGCCCTCGGCGCGGGGGCCGACGTGGTCAACGACCCGTCCGGCCTGCACGACCCGTTGGTGGCCGAGGTGGTCGCCGAGGCCGGCGCCGGCCTGGTCGTGATGCACACCGGCGGGCCGCCGCGCACCCGGCCCCACCGGCCGGCCTACGTCGACGTGGTCGCCGAGGTGCGCGCCTTCCTGGCCGACCGCGCGGCGGTGGCCCGCCAGCGGGGCGTCCCGGCCGAGCGGCTGATCGTCGACCCCGGCCACGACTTCCACAAGAACACCTTCCACTCGCTGGAGCTCACCCGCCGGATGGACGAGCTGGCCGACCTCGGCTACCCGCTGCTGGTCGCCCTCTCCAACAAGGACTTCGTCGGCGAGACCCTGGACGTCCCCCTCGACCAGCGCCTGGAGGGCAGCCTGGCCGCGGCCACCTTCAGCATCCTGGCCGGCGCCAACATCCTCCGGGTCCACCAGGTCCAGGCGACGGTCCGGGTGGTCCGCATGACCGAGGCCATCCTCGGTCACCGCCCCCCGGCGGCCACCCGCCGCGGCCTGGCCTAGCCATCCACCCGTTACCGACACCACCGACTTCCTGCTCATGTTTCAGGGACGCCGCCGCCGGACCAAGCGGGTTTGACAGCTCTGTGGGTCGCCGTGCAGGTTGTTGCTCTTTGCTAGTGGTCCATCCGGGGGAGATGGGTTTGCGCGTTTGGTCCCTGGGGTGGCGATGATCGGCCCCGAGTTCCCGGCTGTGCTCCATGCCGCCGCCCGCGGCGACGAGGAGGCCTTCGGGAGGCTCTGGTACGACCTCCAGCCCCGTCTGCTGCGCTACTTCGTGGTGGCGTCGCCGGCTGCCGCCGAGGATCTCGCGTCGGAGACCTGGCTCGGCGTGGTCCGTGGCATCGACCGCTTCCGCGGCAACGAGCCGGCGTTCCGGGCCTGGGTGTTCACCATCGCCCGGCACGAGCTGCTCGACTGGCGCCGTCGCGCCGCACGCCGGGTGCCCGAGGACCAGCCGGCGATCGGGCCGGTCGAGCAGGCCGCCCCGGACGACCCGGCGACCGCCGCGGTTGAGGGACTCTCCACCAGGAGGGCGCTGGCGGTGATCGCCACCCTGCCGGCGGATCAGGCCGAGGCGGTCGCGCTCCGCTTGCTGGCCGGGCTCGACGTCGATCGGGTGGCTGGCATCATGGGCAAACGCCCAGGGACGGTCAGGGTGCTCACCCACCGGGGGCTGCGCCGGCTGGCCGAGCAGCTGGGCGCCGAGGCCCGTATCAGGGGGGTGGTGTAACGAAATGGGCGCCGACGACGCTTCCTCTGCTGATATGCGCCGACCTTCCGCCGCCCCCGACGCCGACCCGCTGGCCCTCGACGAGGAGACTGTCGAGCGGCTGCTGGACGGCGACCTCCCGCCTGATCAGGCGCCCCCCGGGTACGCCGAGGTGGCTGCCCTGCTGGCGGCGACGACCGCCGCGCCCCGCCCCGAGGAGCTCGCCGGCGAGGCGGCGGCGCTGGCCGAGCTGAGAGCCGTGACCCGCACCCGGCCGGTCGCCATCCCCCGGCGGGCCGGCAGGCTACGCAGACGTCGCCGGGTTGGGCTGGCGGTCGTGGTCGTGGTGGGTGCGCTGGCGACGGGTGGTGCGGCCGCGGCGGCGACCGGCCATCTTCCAGGACCGGTGCGGGACGCGGCTCGGAGCATCCTGGTCACCGTCGGAGTCGCGGCGCCGGCCGCGCCGACGCAGCCTGGTCTGCAGCCGGTGCCCAGCACGGCCGTCCCTGGATCGGGCGGCGCCGGCTCGGTTACCCCAGGCCCGGGACCGGCCGGCGCGACCGGTCGCGGGCCTGGGTCCACGGGAGCAGGGTCGGTTGGCGTGCCTGACATGGCGGCCCTCTGCCAGGCCTTCATGGCAGGCAGGGGTGCCGAGCGGGGAGAGAAGCTGGATGCGGCCGCGTTCCAGGCGCTGGCCAAGGCGGCCGGTGGTTCCAGCAAGATGGTCGCCTACTGCGAAGACCTGCAGCCCGGGAACGCCCAGCCCAAGCAGCCGCAGGAGCCACCCGAGGACCAGGGCGGCCCGCCGCCCAGCACCGGGGGCAACCAGGGGCAGCGGGGTCCGCCGAGCACCTGATCGCCCCCGCTGACTGCGACGATCCCGCCGTCACCCAGACTCAGCTGACCGCCCGACGACCCGCTGCCCGGCCCAGCAGCCGGGCGTGGTCGACCTTGAGGCAGCGGTCCTCGACGTAGAGCAGGCCGGCATCCTCGGCGATGGCGCGGGCCTCGGGACTGCGGATGCCGAGCTGGAGCCAGAGAGCGCGCGCGCCGGCCGCGGCCGCGTCCCTGGCGGCGGCCGGGGTGTGCTCGGGGCGGCGGAACACGTCCACGATGTCGATCGGCTCGGGGACCTGGTCGAGGGACGCCACCACCTGCACCCCGAACACCTCCGGCTGTGGGCAGTTGGGGTTGACCCCGAACAGCCGGTA
>DATHIG010000497.1:0-9635 GCA_035490035.1 Actinomycetes bacterium | reverse complement strand
CGACCAGCACCAGTCGGTCCACTTCGACTACCCCTACCCGGACGCCCAGCGCGACCTCAACCGCTGGCTCCCCCTAGTCAAGTGGCTGCTGGCCATCCCCCATTACATCGTGCTGCTCTTCCTCGACCTCGCGGCGCTGGTGGTGGTGATCGTGGCCTGGTTCGCGATCCTGTTCACCGGCCGCTACCCACGGGGGATGTTCGACTTCGTCGAGGGCGTCATCCGTTGGCACAACCGTGTCATCGCCTATGCGCTGGTGCTGGTCACCGACCGCTACCCACCGTTTCGTCTGGCCCAGTAAGGCTTGACGAGGGCTGAGACCCGACCTTGGCTGCACCCAGTCGCCTGCCGTGAGGTTCGTCACCGGATGGGTGGGTAGGGTCGTAGCAGCGAGGCGGGACGAGGGGTGGGCGCTGTCCACGGTGAGACTCCGACGATGGGGGTCGTCGTAGAGTCCGGGACAACGCCCACTCGACCTCCCGCCTCGCTTGCCGTCACCTGCCTGCTGGCCTGTGTGCTGTTCGGCGAGACCTCCGACCAGGAGGGCGGGCACAATGAGAGCATGGCCACCGGTCCTGAACCCATCCGCGTCGGGATGCAAGATCCCTTCGCCGTCCCGCCCGAGCGTCGCGACCCGGCTCGCCGGTTGCGCGGGCGGCTGGTGGCGCCCGTCACCGTCTGGACCGCCGGTCATCGGTCCACCGGAGCTGGTCTGACGGTCTCGTCGGTCCTGGTCGCCGAGGGTCAGCCGGCCCACCTGCTCGGCCTGATCGACCCGACATCGGCGTTCTGGGAGGCCGCACAGGAAGCCCGCGCATTTGTCGTGCACATCCTTGCCGCCAGCGACCAGGCGCTGGCCGAGCGGTTCAGCGAGATCCGCCCTCCGCTGCGCGGCCCATTCGATGGCCTGGAGGTGGCGGAGTCGCCATGGGGCCCGGTGCTGGGGGGGAGGCGCCCGCGCGCGGCGTGTCGCCTGACAGAATCGGTGCCCGTCGGCTACGCCGAGCTGGTCCAAGGCGTGATCGAGCAGCTGGAGCCGCACGACCTGGAGGATCCGCTGGCCTACCTGCACGGAAGCTACCGGTCGGTGCGGGACCTCGTGGCCGGTCCCTGAGTTTGTCTGACGGGATCCCGGATGTCGGGCTCGTCGACGGCTCGGGCTCGGCCGATCGGGCGACGCCGGTCGGTTACGCGGGCTGTGTGGGCTGGTTGAGCTCCTCGATGCGGGCGGCGAGCTGGAAGTCGCTCTCGGTCAGGCCACCCTCGGCGTGGCTGGACAGGGCCAGGGTGACCTTGTTCCAGCGGATGTCGATGTCTGGGTGGTGGCCGGCCGTCTCGGCCGCGCCGGCGATCTCGTTGACGAACGTCATCGCGTTGGCGAAGTCCTTGCGCACGAAGGTCTTGACGATTTCGTTGCTGCGCCGCTCCCAGCCGGGCAGCAGCTGCAGGCCCTCCTCGATGGCGGTGTCGTCCAGCAGTGGCATGGCTCCTCCTTCCCGGCGGTCACGATAACCCACCACCGCCGGCACGATGAGAATGGCAGGTCGGCCGGCTAGGTCCCGGCAGGTGTACGGGTCCCGAGGCGCACGCTCCTATCCTGGTCAGGGTGGGCTGGCCGCCTGGGTGGTCGGGGGAGGCGGCGGGGCGCCGGTGAGGCGCTGCGCCTGCTCGATGAGCTGGCCGAGCCGCTCGATGGCCTGCTGGTAGGCGCCGAGGTCGTGGCGGTCCAGCGCCTGCTGGGCGCGCTGGTATTGCTCGGCCTGCTGCTGGAGGATCCGCGCCAGCGCGGTCGAGGTCGCCTGCGGTCCGGCGGGTGGCTGGGGCCCGCCGGCCGGTGGGGCTCTGGCGGTCCGGCTGAGCACCTGATCGATCGAGTCGGCCAGGTCGGCGGTGTAGCCGAGCTGGTTGTTGAAGAAGACCGGCACCCGACGCAGCTCGGGGATCGCTCCTTGGCTGGCCTGTACGAAGATCGGCTGCACGTACAGCAGCGCGTCCTGGATCGGGACGGTGAGCAGGTTGCCGAGGATCACCGTGGAGCCCTGCTGGTTGAACAGGGTGAGCTCCTTGGAGACGTCGGGGTCGGCCAGGATCTGGGCGTGGACCTGGGTCGGGCCGAACACCGTCCGCGCCCGGGGGAGGCTGAACAGCGTGATGGTGCCGTAGCCGGTGGGGTCGGACCGGGCGGCCATGTAGGCCACCATGTTCTGTTTGTTGTTGGGAGTGAACGGCATCACCAGCACAAACTGCTCGTCCTGTTCACCAGGGAGCCGGGTGAGCAGGTAGTAGGGCCGCATCCGGGGCGTGGTGCCGCCGGCAACGACCAGCGAGTCCTCGCCGTGGGTGAGCTGGCCAGAGCGGTCCTCGGGCAGCGCCCAGAAGTCCTGCTTGGAGTAGAAGTCACGGGCTGCACCGATGTGGTAGGAGGCGTACCGGTCGGTCTGGATGGAGAACAGATCCTCCGGGTAGCGCAGGTGCGCCTGCAGGTCCGCGGACAGCGCCGAGCGGGGCGCGAACAGGCCTGGGAACGCGTTGCCCCAGGCCCGTAGCAGCGGGTCGGTCTCGTCGAAGGCGTACAGGGTGGTGGTGCCGTCGTAGGCGTCGACGACCGCCTTGACGGAGTTGCGGATGTAGTTGGCCTCCCCAGCGACGCCCCGGTCATCGGGGTCGGTGCGCCGCGCGGCCACGTCCAGCAGGATCCGCTGCGAGTACGGGTAGTTGTCGGTGGTGGTGTAGCCGTCGCGGATGAACACGATGCGGCCGTCGACGACGGCGACGTAGGGGTCGGCGTCCCACTGCAGGAACGGGGCCACCTTCTCCATCCGGTCGCGGACATCGCGGTTGAACAGGATCCGCGAGCGGCTGTTGAGGTTGCTGGAGATCAGCAGGTTGAGGTCCGTGAAGTGCAGGGCGCCCGCGAGCCGGCGCGCTGGGCTGGACAGTTGCACGCCGCCGCGGCCGTCGTAGCGAAACGACGCCTGGCCCTGGCCGCTCACCGAGGGGCTGCCCACCTCCGGCTGCCGGGAGCCGACCACGACGTAGGCGGGCGTGTCGGGCGGGGACTCGCCGTAGTAGATGCGTGGCTGCCGGACGGGGATAGCCGCCTGCTCCTGGTTGAAGCCGCTGACCACAAAGGCGGGCCGACCCGACGTCTCGGCCTGGTTGACCTGCGCGGCCACGACCCCGTACCCGTGGGTGTAGGCCAGGTGCAGGTTCACCCAGGTCTGGGCTGAGGCGTCGAGGTTCCTGGGGTCGACCTCGCGGGCGGAGATCATCACCTGCCGCAGCGCCCCACCGATCGTGTAGCGGTCCACGTCCACGTCGCTGAATTCGTAGTACTGCCCGATCGCCTGCAGGTTCTGGATGGCCGTTTTCAGCACGTCCGCCTCCCACAGGCGGATGTTGTCCACCGTGGCCGCGTTGGCCCGGAGCTCGGCTGGGGTCAGATCCTCGGCGGCGGGAAACTCGTTGGTCTGCACCCCCTGGAGGGCGAATGCCTTTCGGGTGGCGTCGATGTTGCGCTGGATGTATGGCTCCTCCCGCTGTAGCTCCTGGGGGGTCACCTGGAAGCGCTGCACGAACGTCGGGTAGAGCCCGCCGACCAGCACCGAGGACAACACCAGCAGCAGGGTGCCGGCGACCGGCAGGGTGAAGTCGCGAGAGCGAAGGTTCAGGAAGAACAGCACCGCACAGACCGGCGCCACCAGCATGAGCAGCCGCAGCGCCGGGAGCTGGGCGTGCACGTCGGTGTAGGAGGCGCCGGTGACCACCCCTCGGGGCGAGAACACCAGCGACAGCTGGTCCAGCCGGTAGCCCCACCCCTTCAGCAGCACGATGCAGCCGAGCAGGATCGACAGGTGGGCGTGCACCTGAGGGGCGACCCGGTTGCCCGGGACGGCCGGCTGGATGCCACCGAGCAGCCAATGCTCGGCAATGACCAGCAGTGTGGTCACCAGCAGCGTGAACAGCAGCCATCCGAAGACGGCCCGCTGGAGGGGCAGCGAGAACACGTAGAAGCCGATGTCCCGGCCGAACTGGGCGTCCCGGTCCCCGAACGGGACCTGGTTGCGCCACAGCAGGAACGTCTGCCACTGGCTGGCCCCATGCAGCCCGGCCAGCAGGCCGAGCCCGGCCACCACCCCGAACCGCACGGCGCGCAAACGGGGCAGGACCAGCGCGCGCAGGCGCTCGGCGCCCGGCTCCTCGACCGCCGGCGGAGGGGAGGGAACCGCGATGCGCTGGGCCATCCAGAGGTTGCCGCCGACGATCAGCGCGGTCCCCAGACCGGTCAGCAGGCCGAGGCCCACCTCAGCGGCGAGTACCCCCCAGAAGACCTGCGTCTTGGCGACCTCGCCAAACCACAGCAGGTCCAGATAGAACCGGGCCAGGCCGCTGCCCGTCCAGATGAGGACGACCAGGATCCCTGCGACCACCAGCGGCCACCGGCGGGGTGGACGGCGAACTGCAGCCACCTGGACCTCTTCAATGCCGGCCACCGCCATCCGGCCGCCGGCTGCCGCAACGACCTACCGCCACCTTAACACCGCGAACGCGGTCGTGAACGGCGACACGTGCCACCTCCCGGCCCTGGACCTCCGGCAACCGCCCAAGTTCGAGGTGTAGGTTGACTCGGCCGGGTCGCGGGCGTCCAGGACGGACCGCTGTCTGGATGACCATGTGCGGGTTCGGCCGTTCGGGCTCGGCCGTCCGGGCTCCTTGTCACCATGGCGCAGGGGACGGCTCCACGGGCCCGTACGCGGACAGCGGTGCTGGCTCCGGGGATTGCGAGGGGCGGTGAGGGGACCATGGAGCCCAGGATCGACCAGACACAGTTCGGCTCGGTCACCATCGACGGAGAGGTCTTCACCCATGACGTGATCATCCGGCTCGGCGGTCAGGTGGAGAAGCGCAAGAAGAAGCTGTCCAAGGCGGTCTACGGCACCTCGCACACCATCTCGCTGGCCGAGGCCAAGCACGTCCACCAGAAGGGGGTGGAGCGGCTGCTCATCGGTGCTGGGCAGCACGGCATGGTCGCGCTCTCCGAGGAGGCGGCCGCCTACTTCGAGCGCAACCGCTGCCAGGTGGAGCTGCTGCCGACGCCTGAGGTGATCCCGGTCTGGAACCAGGCCGACGGCGCCGTGATCGGCCTGCTCCATGTGACCTGTTGAGGCGACCGCCGGAGGCTGTCGAGCTGCCGGAAGGCAACGTGGTCACAAGGGGAGGTTGGCGATGGCCGAGTTCACGCTCACCAGCACTGCCTTTGCGGTTGGAGAGACCATCCCGCGCCGTCACACCTGCGACGGCGAGGATCGCTCGCCACCGCTGTCGTGGTCGGCGCCACCCGGCGGGACCCGTTCGCTCGCCCTGATCCTGGACGATCCGGACGCGCCAGGTGGACGGTTCATCCACTGGCTGGCCTGGGGCATCACCCCGGACACAGATGGGCTTGCCGAGGGGGAGGCAGCACCGACGGAGGGACGCAACGACTTCGGCACGGTCGGCTACCGCGGGCCATGCCCGCCTCGCGGGCACGGGCGCCACCGCTATCGGTTCCGGCTCCACGCCGTGACCGACGACGTCCGGCTCGCACCCGGCGCCGGCGTGCAGGAGCTGGAACGGGCCGTCACGGCCAAGGTTGTCGCGGTTGCAGAGCTTGTCGGTACCTACCAGCGCTGACCCGCAGCCGGCAGGCTCCGTCGTCCGTAACGTTGCCGAGACGGAGGCGGCCACACCGGCGCGTGATCCGCGACGCCGGAAGGTGGCAGGGCCGGTGGCGCTTGTACTACCCCTATGCCGGGGTGAACGCCTCGGGCCGGGATTGCGGTAGATAGCAGCTGTCGAGGGGTAAGGACACAGCTAGGCTCGGTCAGCGAGCGCTTTGAGAGGAGGCCACGGTGCCCGAAGGCGAACAGTGTCCGTATTGCGCGCATCTCGCACCCAATCCCGAGGAGCTCCGTCAGCATCTGCTCCACCTGCACCCGGAGGTCGAGCCGGAGCCGGACTGGTGGGATCGCGACGCCGTGCCGCCGCCGCTCTGGTGATCAGCAGTCTGGCCCGAGATCCTAGGTCTACCATAACGACCGACCCCTCCTGACCTGCGATGCCCACCGACTGCGGCTGCTTCGCCAACGTTGCTGGTGGCGTCGGCGGTCGACAAGCTGGTGGTCGCCCGCACATCCTCCTGAACCAGCGACCGGGCCCGATCGGTGGATCGCTCGACCCAGGGGTCCAGGTGTCCATCGGTCAGCGGCCGCCGGGCGGACGCTCCCGGCGGCCGCTGGGTGCTGGTCAGCAGCTCGACTTGTACAGGAACGGTTCGACGTCCGGGCTGTTCATGTTCTCCTTGGTGACCACGACGAACCCGGTGCCGATCTTCTTCTGGACCGACTCACCCTTGAGGGCGGCGATCGCCTGCTCGACCCCGGCTCTGCCGATGTCGGCGGGCTTCTGCGCGATCAGGGCCTGGACGATGCCCTGCTCGAGGTCCTCGACCTGCTTGGGGCCGGCGTCGAAGCCGACGATCTTGACCTTCTTGGTCGCGCCGGCGCTGCGCAGTCCGGTCGCGGCCCCCTCGGCCGAGAACAGGTTGGTGCCGAAGATGCCCACCAGGTCGGGATGGGCGGCGAGCGCGGCGGTCGCCTTGGAGGCGGCGATCTCCGGCTTGTCGTTGGAGTATTCCTGACCGATGTACTTGAGGCCGGGCGTCTTCTTGATCTCGTCCTCGAAGCCCTTGGCCCGGGCGTCGGTCGTCGAGATGCCGGGCTTGACGTTGATGACCAGAACCGAGCCCTTGCCGCCGGTCAGCTCGGCCAGGGTCCGGGCCGCCTCGCGGCCACCCTCCTCGTTGTCGGAGGCGATCTCCGACTCGGCCAGCTCGGCGCCGTTCTCGGTGGTGGTGTCCACGAACACCAGCTTGATCCCGGCCTGCTTGGCCTGGGTGAGCGGCGGGATCATCGCCTGCGTGTCGGTCGGGGCGACCAGGATCGCGTCGGGCTTCTTGGCCACCACCGCGTTGACCACCGGGGTCTGCAGCGAAGCGTCGAACTCGTCCGGGGCGGCCACGTCAAGGGTGGCGCCGGCCGCTCTGGCCGCCTCCTGGGCCCCGCACTGCATGGTGACGTAGAACTGGTCGCCCTTGACTCCCTGGATGAGCGTCAGCTTGTACTGCTTTTCGGCGCTGCCTGCCCCGCCTCCTCCGTCGTCGTCCCCGCCGCACGCCGCCAGCGCGAGCGCCAGCGCGGCCAGTCCCAATAGCCAACGTCTGCGCATGTTCCCTACCTCCTCTCGCCGCGCTCCTGCGCGCGGCGCTTGAGCTGGTCGATGTAGACCGCGATGATCAGGACCGCCCCGACCGCGACCTGCTGCCAGAACGGCTGCACCCCGAGGATCACGAACCCGTTCTGCAGGATGGCCGGGATGAACACGCCGACGACCGTGCCGAGCACGGTCCCGATGCCCCCGAACAGGCTGGTGCCGCCAAGGACGACCGCGGCGATCGCGGCCAGGTTGTCGGTCGAGTGCCCGCCGATGGTGGTGGTCGCGAAGCGGGCCAGGGACACCATGCCGGCCAGGCCGGCCAGCAACCCGGAGAGCGCGTACACCTTGATCAGGTGCCGGTCGACGTTGATGCCGGCGCGCCGGGCCGCCTCGGCGTTGGACCCGATTGCGTAGGTGTAGCGCCCGAAGCGGGTCATCGACAGGGTGATCACCCCGATCGCGGTCACCACCGCTGCGATGATGACGACGTAGGGCACCCCGGAGAGCTGCCCGATACCGATCGTGGTGGTCAGCTCGAGCGGGACACCGCGCACGTCGATCCCGCCGGTGATCAGCAGGGCCGACCCCAGCGCCATCCCGAGCGTTCCCAGGGTGACGATCAGCGGCGGGACCCTTGCCTTGGTGACCAGCACGCCGTTGACCACACCCCAGGCCAGGCCGGCGACCAGCCCGGCCACCAGTCCGGCCCCGATGGCGCCCCAGCCCTCGCCGCCGAGGGCGAGCATGACCTTGGCCGCGATCACCCCCGAGAAGACCAGCACCGAGCCGACCGACAGGTCGATGCCGGCGGTGATGATCACGAACGTCATGCCGACGGCGATGATCAGCAGCCCCGAGGCGTCGGCCGCGATGTTGCGGAAGTTGAAGACGGTGGCGAACTGCTCGAAGCGCAGCGCGGCGAACCCGGCCACGATCCCGAGCAGGATCAGGAACGTCCAGGTTGTCGTCTCGGTCAGCCGGCGGCGCAGGGCGCCCTGCACGCCGGCCTGCAGCGGCCGGTCCGCCGGCTCTTCCTGTGTGCCGGCCGGCGGCACCTCGCGGATCTCACTCATCGGGGCACCCCTGAGGTTCCCCCAACCCCTCCGGGCTCATGCCACCTCCCCGGTATCCAGTGCGCCGGTCATGGCCGCGATGACCTGCTCCATGGTGGTTTCGGCGGCGCGGAACCGGGCCACCCGCACGCCGAGCCGGAGCACCTCGATGCGGTCGGCCAGCTCCATCACCTCCGGCATGTTGTGGCTGATGAGCACGACCGCGATGCCGGAGTCGCGCACCCGGCGGATCAGGTCGCGCACCTTGGCCGACTGCACCACCCCGAGCGCGGCGGTCGGCTCGTCCATGAACACGACCTTGCTGACCCAGGTGGCGGCCCGGCTGACCGCGACGCTCTGGCGCTGACCGCCTGACAGGTTGGCCACCATCGCCCCGGTGTCCTGCAGCCCGATCCCGAGGTCGGCGAACGCCTTGTTGGTCTGGCGGCGCATGGCCGCCTTGTCGAGGAACCCGAGCTTGCCGAGCGGGCCGGGGCGGACCAGCTCGCGGCCGAGGAACAGGTTGGCCGTCGGGTCGAGCTCGGGCGCGAGCGCGAGGTCCTGGTAGACGGTCTCGATGCCCAGCTCCCGGGCCGCGACCGGGTTGGGGATGGTGACCTGACGGCCCTCGAACCAGATCTCGCCGCCGTCGGGAGCGAGGGTTCCGGACAGGATCTTCACCAGGGTGCTCTTGCCGGCGCCGTTGTCGCCGACCAGCGCGGCCACCTCGCCCGGATGGGCGGTGAAGTCCACGCTCCGCAGCGCCCGGACGCCGGCGAAGCTCTTGACGATGCCGCGTGCCTCCAGCAGCGGTTCGCTCACCGCGGGCTCCTCTCTTGTCCAAGGCTGGTCGGTGTCGGCCGGGGAACGGGCCCGTCCCGATCGACCAGGACACCCCCGGTGGGCTCCTCGGACAGCTCCGGCGGGTCGGGCAGGTCGCGGATGCCGGCGAAGTGGCCGGCGGCGATGCCGGCCAGCAGGGCGGCGCCGCGGGCGCCCGCCTGGGTGACCTGCGGCCAGTCGAACGGGCCGAGCACCGCTCGCTTGACCGAGCGGGCGGCCGGGCTGCGCGCCCAGCCGCCGGCCAGCACCAGCCGTCGGCTCGGTCCGGCGACCGACTCGATGTGCGCGCGCAGCTCGGCGGCCCGCTCGGCCACCGCCTCCAGCGCCGCCCGCCACACGAGCGCGGGCCCCGGGTCGGTGCCGATGCCTGCCAGCACGGCCCGCTCGCCGAACACGTCCCGCACGGCCAGACCGCCGCTGCCGGGCGGGGCGGCCGCCGCTGCCCGGTCGAGCTCGGCCTGCCCCTGCTCGTCGACTCCGAGCAGG
>DATHIG010000496.1:0-4281 GCA_035490035.1 Actinomycetes bacterium | reverse complement strand
TAGCGGCGGCTGCCCGAGGCCCGCGAGGCCGCCAGGGCGGCCGGCCTGGAGGGGGCGATGTACCCCTGGCAGAGCGGCAGCGACGGGCGCGAGGAGACCCCGCTGCTGCACCTGAACCCGCGCTCGGGACGTTGGCTGCCGGACCGCTCCCATCGCCAGCGCCACGTCAACATTGCCGTGGCCTACAACGTCTGGCAGTACTACCAGGTCACCGGCGACCTGGCGTTCCTGTCGGCCCACGGGGCCGAGATGCTGCTGGAGATCGCCCGCTTCTGGGCCAGCATCGCCAGCTTCAACCCAGCGCTCGACCGCTACGAGATCCACGGGGTGATGGGGCCGGACGAGTACCACGACGGCTACCCCGACCGCGGCGAGCCCGGTCTCGACAACAACGCCTACACCAACGTGATGGCCGCCTGGGTGCTGTGCCGGGCGCTGGACACCCTGGACCTGCTGCCCGACCACCGCCGCGTCGAGCTGGCCGAGCGGCTGGGGCTGCGACGCCAGGAGCTCGACCGCTGGGAGGAGGTCAGCCGCAAGCTGCGCGTCCCCTTCCACGACGGCGACATCATCAGCCAGTTCGAGGGCTACGGCGACCTGGAGGAGCTGGACTGGGAGGGCCTGCGGCGCCGCCACGGCAACATCCGCCGCCTCGACCGGATCCTGGAGGCCGATGGCGACTCCCCCAACCGCTACAAGGCCTCCAAGCAGGCGGATGTGCTGATGCTGTTCTACCTGCTGTCGGCCGACGAGCTGCGGGGGCTGCTGGACCGGCTCGGCTACCGGCTGGAGCCGGCCGCCATCCCCCGCAACGTCCAGTACTACCTCGGGCGCACCTCCCACGGGTCGACCCTGTCCGGGGTGGTCAACGCCTGGGTGCTGGCCCGCTCCGACCGGCAGTGGTCGTGGCGCTTCTTCACCGAGGCGCTGGCCTCCGACGTCCACGACGTCCAGGGAGGCACCACCGCCGAGGGCATCCATCTGGGCGCCATGGCGGGCACGGTCGACCTGGCCCAGCGCTGCTACACCGGCCTGGAGACCCGCGAGGACGTGCTGTGGCTCAACCCCTGCCTGCCCGAGGAGCTGGACGGACTCGACTTCGACGTCCGCTACCGGGGCCACTGGGGGATCAGCCTGCACCTGACCCCGCGGCGGCTGCAGGTCCGGGTGGCCGCCTCCGACGCCGCACCGGTCAGGGTCGGCGTCAAGGGCGAGGTCGTCGAGATCCCGCCGGGCAGCATGTCCGAGTTCCCGCTGTAGCACCAGGGTGGCGACGGCGGTCACCGCGTGAGGGGAAAGGAGCACGTGATGGAGCCGGCCGACCTTGGCGACCTCGCCGACCCGGCCTGGACGGTGACGGTGGACGCCGACCCGCGCCTGGAACGCGTGACCGAGACGCTGCTCAGCCTGGCCGACGGCCGCTTCGGCACCCGCGGGGCCGCCGAAGAGGACGGCGCCGGCCCGATGCCGCTCACCGTGGCCGCCGGCGTCTACCACGACGCCGGCGGCGGACCGACGCTGCTGCCGGGCCCGGTCTGGACGGGGCTCGAGGCATGGCCGCCGGAGGGACGGGACCGCCGCGAGCTGGACCTGCGCGCCGGGGTGCTACGGCGGGCATGGGAGATCCGTGGGGGCGCCACCCTGCGCAGCCTCCGGTTCGCCTCCCTGGCCCGGCCGGGTGTGGTGGGGCTGCGGGCCGAGGGCCCGGCCGCTGCCCTGCGCGACGGGCCGGGGCTGCTGCCACCCGGCAACGGGGTCGCGTTCGACGAGGGCCGCCTCGGCGACGCCAGCTGGGCCCGCACCCGGGCGGCCGGCGGGGGCGGCATCACCGCAGCGGCCTGGCAGCGCACCTCCGACAGGCAGTCGCGGATGGTGGAGCGCCTGGCCGTGTACCTGGCCGACCCCGACCACGCCCCGGCACCCGAGGCGGCCGTCGAGCGCCTGGAGGCGGTCAAGGCGGTCGGGTTCGACCGGCTGCTGGCCGAGCACCGCGCCGCCTGGGCGGCCAGGTGGGCGGACGCCGAGGTCACCATCGAGGGCGATCCCGACGCCGAGCTGGCCGTCCGGTTCGCCCTGTTCCACCTGCTGGCCTCGGCGGCCGACCGGGATGAGGCGGCCGTCGGCGCCCGTGGGCTGACCGGCCCCGTCTACGCCGGGCACGTGTTCTGGGACGCCGACGTGTTCGTCCTGCCGGTGCTGGCCGCCGTCCACCCGGCGGCGGCACGGGCGATGCTGGAGTACCGCCTGCGGCGGCTGGCCCCGGCGAGGCGGCTGGCCGCCGCCCACGGGCGGGCCGGGGCGCGCTTCCCGTGGGAGTCGGCCGCCGACGGCAGCGAGGTGACCCCGGCGTGGGCCACCGACCGGCTGGGGCGGCGGATGCGGATCCACACCGGGGAGATGGAGGAGCACATCGTCGCCGACGTGGCCTGGGCCGCCTGCCGGTACGCCGACTGGACGGGCGACCTTGCCTTCCTGGACGGTCCCGGCCGCGACCTGCTGCTCGACACGGCCCGCTACTGGGTCTCCAGGGTCCGCTGGGACCGGGCCGGGCGGGCCCACATCGATGGCGTCATCGGCCCCGACGAATACCACATCGAGGTGGACGACAACGCCTTCACCAACGTGATGGCCCGCTGGAACCTGCGCCGGGCGGTCGACCTGGCCGAGCGGGTGGGCGGCGCGACCGCAGCGGAGCTGCGCGCCTGGCGGGAGCTGGCCGAGGCGCTGGTGGACGGCTACGACCCGGCCACCGGACGCTACCGGCAGTTCGCCGGCTTCGACGCCCTCCAGCCCCTGCTGATCGGCGAGCTGGCCCGGCCGCCGGTGGCCGCCGACCTGCTGCTCGGCCGGGAGCAGGTCGGGGCGGCCCAGGTGGTCAAGCAGGCCGACGTGCTCATGCTCCACCTGCTGGTGCCCGAGGAGACCGCTCCCGGGTCGCTCGAGCCCAACCTGGCCTTCTACGGTCCCCGCACGGCCCACGGCAGCTCGCTGTCCCCGGCCGTGCACGCCGCCCTGCTGGCCCGGGCCGGCGACCCCGACCGGGGGCTGGAGCTGTTCCGGCTGGCCTGCCGGCTCGACCTGGACGACCTGACCAGCACCACCGCCGGCGGGCTGCACGTGGCCACCTTCGGCGGGGTCTGGCAGGCGCTGGCCTCCGGGTTCCTGGGACTGCGGCCATCCGGCCACGGCCTTGGCATGGACCCCCACCTGCCCGCCGCCTGGGACGCGGTCGAGCTGCGCCTGCGCTACCACGGCCGCCGCCTGCGGGTCCGGGCCGGTCACGACCGCCTGGAGCTCACCGTCGACGGCCCGCTGCCGCTGGAGCTGCCAGGGCTGCCGGCCCGAACCGTGGTCCCGCCCGGCGCGAGCTGGCGCCGGTCCGGGCCGGCGTGGCAGGAGGAGGGGCCGAGGTGAACGCCATCCTCGCCGCCAGCGACGCCGCCACACCATCCCGGGCATGACATATTCCATGCGGCGTCTGCCAAGCAGATCTAGGGCAGGAACTGCTGGGCGATCTTGGTCACCTGGCCCTGCTCAACGGTGATCCAGAACGGCGGCGTCCCACTGTTCGGGAACCAGCTGGCAAGTTTGGCCAGAGTCACCGAGACGTCCTTGGTCGAGCTGCCGGTGGACTGGGCGGCGAGCACGTTCACGGTGATCGGGGCGTCGGCACCCACCGGCAGCGTGCGCAGCCTGGGGTTGACGTTGCGGATGTAGTAGTCGTTGGGCGGCGGGGATTCCCGGTGGTCCTCAGCGGCTGCCTTGGTGGCGGCCTCCCCGGTGAAGAACTGGATCAGGTCGAAGGTGACCGTCTGTCGGTCCGGATCGACGGTCTTGAGGTAGACGGGATGGCGGCCGTCGGCCAGCACGGCCGGCTCGCTGGTGGTCGGACCGCCGGTCGGGACGCTGGTCGGGGCGCTGGTCGCTGGTGTCGCACCTGCCCCACCGGGCTCCTGGGAGCCGCCACACCCGCCCAAGGCTACGGTCATGAGCAGGATCAGCAGCGCGGCAGCGGCCCGGGGGCGACGCCGGCCGGCTCTCGGTGTCGCCCGAAGCGACGCGATCGACGGACCCATCGTCTGCTCCTGTCCGAGGAGGGCTTGACCCTGTGACGCTTCCAGGTGGAGATTACGCGGCTGCCTGGTCGCGATGCTGCGAGCGCATGCGCCGGCAAGCCGCCTGCTTGACCCGGACGCCACATGCTTCCAGCTCAAGGGTGGCCGGCCAGCTGATCGTGACCGGGCCGGTGGCGAAGGTGGGGTACCGGCGCATCGTGGTGGC
>DATHIG010000495.1:0-13454 GCA_035490035.1 Actinomycetes bacterium | reverse complement strand
ACTTCAACGGCCTGACCTTCACCGTCAACGGGTCGGTCTTCCGCTACGGCCACTTCCTGAACGTGCTGATCGCCTTCGTCACCGTCGCCATGGTGGTGTTCTTCTTCGTGGTCAAGCCCATCAACCGGCTGATGTCGCTGGCCCAGCGGCGCGAGTCCCCCGACCCCAACACCCGCAAGTGCCCACAGTGCCTGAGCGAGATCCCGGTGGATGCCCACCGCTGCGCGTTCTGCACCTCGGAGGTGGCCCCGGTCTAGGAACTGCGGCAATTGACAGCGGCGCAATACTGAGTCCAGCAGAGCGAGGAGGGAGTGGCATGGACGACGGCCGGCACCGCCTCCCGGCGGAGTTCGATCGGCTACAGGCGCCTTCGAGCGCCTACGCGCCCCGCCAGGTCGTCACCTACCTGTGCACCAGGGAGCACGCGATGTCGGTGCCGTTCGCGGCCGACGCCGAGGTCCCCGAGCTCTGGGACTGCCGCTGCGGCCAGCCGGCGACCCGGGTGACCGTGGCCGACGCCTCCTAGGGCCTGCCAGAGCGGCTCCACCGCAGTCCCCGATCCATGTGGGGGAGGTCCGGCCACCCCCACCGCCACTCAGGAGCGCCTGTGCCCTCGATCTGGGACCTGGTGGTCATTGGCGCTGGACCGGCCGGGGCGGCGGCGGCGCTGGAGGCCAGGCGGCTGCGACCGGACGCCTCGGTGCTGCTGGTCGACAAGGCGGCCTTCCCGCGGGACAAGGCCTGCGGCGATGGCCTCGGCCCGCACGCCGTCGACGAGCTGGCCGCCATGGGGGCCGGAGGGGTGCTGGCGGGGTACCCGCCGATCCGCGGGTTGCGGCTGCGCTCCCCGCGAGGGCTGGAGGTGGCCGGCGATCCCGCCCGGCCGAACTACGTGGTGCCGAGGGCGGTGCTCGACGCCCGCCTGGTCGAGGCGGCGCTGGCCGCCGGAGCCGGCTACCGGCGGTCGAGGGTCCGCGGCCTTGAGCAGCGCGACGGCCTGGTGGTGGTCGACGGCGAGCTGGCCGCCCGGGTGGTGGTCGGGGCCGACGGGGCCAACTCGACCGTGCGCCGGCTGCTCGGCGCTCCGCCCAACCCCGACCGGGCCATGGCCATCGCCGTCCGCGGGTACGCGCCAGCCCCCGCGGGGCGTCCCGAGCAGCTGATCGCCTGGGTGGCCGAGGGCTGGCCGGCCTACGTCTGGTCGTTCCCGACCGGCACCGGGGTGGCCAACGTCGGCTACGGGCTGCTCCGCAGCCGCTTCCACGGCGACCGGGCCGAGCTGCACCGGCGCCTGCACGCCCTGCTTCCCCAGGCCGAGCCCGACCCGGCCAGCCTGCGCGCCCACCATCTGCCGTTCTCGTCGTTCCGGCCGCCAGCAGGCCTGGGCCGGGTGCTGCTCGCCGGCGACGCCGCCTCGCTGATCAATCCCCTGTCCGGCGAGGGCATCTACTACGCGCTCGCCTCCGGCCGGCTGGCCGCCCGCGCCGCCCTCACCGCCCAGCGGGACCCGGTCGAGGCCTACCGGCGGTTGCTCGCCGGCGCCCTCGGCCGCCACCTGCGCCACGCGGCCGTGCTGGCCAGAGCGATCCGCTCGCCGGCCCTGGCCGAGGCCGGCCTCGGCGCCGCCGCCGGATCCCCAGCCCTGTTCGACACCCTGGTCGAGCTCGGCCTCGGCCAGGCCAGGATCACCCCGCGCCTGGTCGCCAGCCTTCCGGCCGGCATGCTGCTGGCCCATCGGGCTCGCCACCGCGCGCGGCGTGGGCGGCCCGGCTTCTGGGGGGGCTCGGGGGGGAGCGGGCTCCCTCCCGAATGAACCGAGGACGGCCTGGCTCGGCTCCTCGCCAGCGACCTCGCTACCACAGGAACAGGATCAACGCCTGCAGGGTGAAGGCGTTGACCCAGTTCTCCTGGGCGTTGAACAGGCGCAGATGGTTGCTGGGCGCGCGCCGGGCCGCCTTGATCCCCTTCCAGGCGAACCAGACGACGATCACCTCGAGGACCAGGAACAGCCACCGCGGCAGGTCGATCGGCAACCCGATGCCGAGCAGGGCAAGGCCCCAGAGCACGAACCCGTAGATCAGCATCTTGAAGACGCCCGGGTAGAGCGGTCGGGCTCCGCGGCGGTAGCCAGGCGGCGGACGGCGCATGCTGGCAGTCTAAACCGGACGAACCACGCCGGGAACGGTCACGAGACGGTGGCCCGCTGCCGGCGGGTGAAGCGCAGCCGGTCGCCGTCGGCGTCGACCAGCACCGCGTCACCTTCCGCGAGCTCCCCGCCGAGCAGGCGCCTGGCCAGCTCGTCCCCGACCGCCTTGGCGACCAGGCGGCGCAGCGGCCGGGCCCCGTAGGCGGGGTCGTAGCCGCGGTCGGCCAGCCACGCCTTGGCCGCCGGGGTCAGCTCGAGGGTGAGCCGCCGGTCGGCCAGCCGGGCCGCCAGCCTGGCCACCTGGAGCTCGACGATGCGGGCCAGGGCGTCGCGGTCGAGGCGGTGGAAGACCAGGATCTCGTCGAGCCGGTTCAGGAACTCGGGCTTGAACGCCTCCCTGACCACGGCCATGACCCGCTCGCGGCTGACCTCCTCGGGCTCGAGCATGTCGGTGAGCAGCGACGACCCGAGGTTGGAGGTCATGATCAGGACCACGTTGGCGAAGTCGACCGTGCGGCCCTGGCCGTCGGTCAGGCGCCCGTCGTCCATCACCTGGAGCAGGACGTTGAACACGTCCGGGTGGGCCTTCTCGACCTCGTCCAGCAGCACCACCGCGTAGGGCCGGCGCCGGACCGCCTCGGTCAGCTGGCCGCCCTCGTCGTAGCCGACGTAGCCGGGGGGCGCCCCGATCAGCCTGGCCACCGAGTGCTTCTCGCCGTACTCGCTCATGTCGATGCGGACCATCGCCCGTTCGTCGTCGAACAGCAGCGCGGCCAGGGCCCGGGCCAGCTCGGTCTTGCCGACCCCGGTGGGCCCGAGGAACAGGAAGCTGCCGATCGGCCGGCCAGGCTCGGACAGGCCGGCCCGGGAGCGCCGGATCGCGTCGGCCACCGCCTGGACGGCGTCGTCCTGGCCGACCACCCGCAGATGCAGCTCGTCCTCGAGCCGGAGCAGCTTGGCCATCTCTCCCTGGACCAGCCGGGTCACCGGGATCCCCGTCCAGGCGGAGACGACCTTGGCCACGTCCTCCTCGTCGACCTCCTCCTTGAGCATCTTGCGGTCGGACTGCAGCTCCTCGAGGCGCCGGTTGGCCGAGGCCAGGTCACGCTCCAGGCCAGGCAGGACGCCGTAGCGCAGCTCGGCCGCCCGGTCGAGCGCCCCGTCGCGGGTGGCCCGCTCGGCCTCGCCCCTGGCCTCCTCGATGCGGGCCTTGGTCTCCCGGATGGCCGCGATGGCCTCCTTCTCCGCCTCCCAGTGGGACTTCATCCCGGTGAGCGTCTCGCGCAGCGAGGCCAGCTCCTCCTCGAGCTTGGCCAGCCGCTCCAGCGAGACCTGGTCCGTCTCCTTCTTGAGCGCGGCCCGCTCGATCTCCAGCTGGCGGGCCCGGCGCTCGAGCACGTCGACCTCGGTCGGCATCGAGTCGATCTCGATCCGCAGCCGCGAGGCGGCCTCGTCGACCAGGTCGATGGCCTTGTCGGGCAGGAACCGGCCGGTCACGTACCGGTCGGAGAGCACGGCCGCCGCGACCAGGGCCGAGTCCTTGATGCGGACGCCGTGATGGACCTCGTAGCGCTCCTTGAGTCCGCGGAGGATGGCGATGGTGTCCTGCACGCTCGGCTCGCCGACCAGCACCGGCTGGAAGCGGCGCTCCAGCGCGGCGTCCTTCTCGATGTGCCTGCGGTACTCGTCAAGGGTGGTCGCGCCGACCATGCGCAGCTCGCCCCGGGCCAGCATCGGCTTGAGCATGTTGCCGGCGTCCATGGCGCCCTCGGCCGCGCCAGCCCCGACCACCGTGTGCAGCTCGTCGATGAAGGTGATGATCTGGCCGTCGGAGCCGCGGATGTCGTCGAGCACGGCCTTGAGCCGCTCCTCGAACTCGCCACGGAACTTCGACCCGGCCACCATGGCCCCCAGGTCGAGGGCGACGATCCGCTTGTCCTTGAGCGACTCGGGCACGTCACCGGCGACGATCCGGCCGGCCAGGCCCTCGACGATGGCGGTCTTGCCGACCCCGGGCTCGCCGATCAGCACCGGGTTGTTCTTGGTCCGGCGGGACAGCACCTGGACGACCCGGCGGACCTCGTCGTCGCGGCCGATCACCGGGTCGAGCTTGCCCTGCCTGGCCATCTCGGTCAGGTCGCGGCCGAAGCGCTCCAGCGCCTGGTACTTGGCCTCCGGGTCCTGGTCGGTGACCTTCTTGCCGCCGCGGACCTCGGTCAGGGCGGCCAGGATGGCCGCGCGGGTCACGCCGGCCCCGGTCAGCAGCGTGGCCGCCGGTCCCGACCCCTCGGTCAGGGCGAGCAGCAGGTGCTCGGTGGAGACGTACTGGTCGCCCATGGCACCCGCCTCCTTGCGGGCGCGCTCGATCAGCCGCCCCAGCTGGGGCGATGCCACCGTCTCCTGGTCGGGGCCGTAGACCTTGGGGATGCGGTCCAGCGCCTCGCCGGCCCTGGCCTTGAGCATGCCGGGGTCGGCGCCGGCCCGGCGCACGACCGGGAACACCACCCCGTCGGGGTCGCCGAGCAGCGCCAGCAGCAGGTGCTCGGGCTCGATGCGCTGGTGGTCGTTGGACCGCGCCTGGCGCTGGGCGTTGGCCAGCGCCTCGGCGGCCCGGTGGGTGAAGTTGCTCACGTCCATGGCGGTCCTGGCCTACCCGTATCGCGGTGGATGCTCGTAGCGGACGATGGCGGAGGTGTACGGGACCAGGTCGCGGCGGGCCGACCGGCGGACCGCCTCCAGCTCCTGGCGGTGGCGGCGGGCCTGGGCCCGCAGCTCGGCCTCCAGAGCGGCCACCTTGGCCTGGAGGCGCTCGACCTCCTGGGTCAGCTCGATGACCCGCCGCACTCCCTCCAGATTCATGCCGTCGCCGGTCAGCCGCTTGATCTCCAGCAGCCGCTGGATGTCCCGCTCGGAGTAGCGGCGGGCGTTGGAGGTGGTCCGCTTGGGCCGGACCAGTCCCTCCCGCTCGTAGATCCGGAGCGTCTGGGGATGGACCCCGGCCAGCTCGGCCGCGACCGAGATCACGAACACCGCCCGGTCCCGCTGGTCCGCCATCCCCTCTCCCCCTCGATCACTCGATGCCGAGGTGGTTCCTCGGCGTGCTGTCCGACAGCGACGCGAACTCGCGCAGCAGGTCGCGTTCCTTGCGCGAGAGCTTCTCGGGCACGGCCACCTGGAGGCTGACCAGCAGGTCGCCGGCACCCCTGCGGCCGGTGCCGTGCACCCCCCTGCCCCTGACCCGGAAGGTCCGGCCGTTCTGGGTGCCTGCCGGCACCTTGAGGGTCACCGGGCCGTCCAGCGTCGGCACCTTGAGCTCGGTACCGAGGGCGGCCTCGGCGAAGGTGACGGGCACGTTGATGGTGAGGTCCTGCCCGCTGCGCCCGAACAGGGGGTGCGGGGTGACCCGGACCTTCACGATCAGGTCGCCGGCGGGGGCGCCGGACTGGCCCGGCTCGCCCTGGCCCTTCAGCCGGACGGTGGCGCCGTCGCTGACGCCCGATGGGATCCGCACTCGAAGCTCCCGCGTGCGGATCTCGCTCCCCCGCCCGTTGCAGGTCGGGCAGGGGTCGTCGATCACCGAGCCGCGGCCCTGGCAGGTCGGGCAGGGGCTGGAGAGGCCGAACAGGCCCTGGTCGCGGGTGACCGTGCCCCGGCCGTTGCAGGTCGGGCAGGGCCGGGGCAGGGTGCCCGGCTTGGCCCCGGAGCCGTGGCAGGTGTGGCAGGGGGCGGGCCCGCGGAGCTGCAGCGGGATGGTGGCGCCGCGCACGGCCTCCTCGAACCCGAGGGTGACCTCGCTCTCGACGTCGCGGCCGCGCCTGGCGGCCGTCTGGGACTGCCGGCCGCCGCCGAACAGGTTGCCGAACAGGTCGCCCAGGCCGCCGAGGTCCTCGACCCTGACCCGGTTGCCGCCGCCGAAGCCGCCGCCGCTCGGGAACCCCCCGAAGCCGCCGCCGAACGCGCCCGAGGCCAGCAGCCGGCGGGCCTCGTCGTACTCGGCCCGCTTCTTGGGGTCGGAGAGCACGGCGTAGGCGCGGCCGACCTCCTTGAAGCGCTCTTCCGCCGAGGAGTCGCCAGGGTTGGCGTCCGGGTGGTGCTTCTGGGCGAGCTTCCGGTAGGCCTTCTTGATGTCGGCCGCCGACGCGTCCTTGGACACGCCGAGGACGGCGTAGAAGTCCTTCTCCAGGTACTCCGGGTTGTTCATCCGCTACTTCGCGACCTTCACCATGGCAGGGCGGAGCACCTTGCCCCGCAGCTCGTAGCCGGCGCGCACGATGTCGACGACCGTGCCCGGCTCGGTGTCCTCCTGCTCGACGGCGATCACCGCCTCGTGGCGCTCGGGGTCGAAGGGCTTGCCCTCGGCCTCGATCTTGACCAGGCCCTCGCCCTGGAGGACCTCGCGGAGCTCGCCGAAGACCATCTCCACACCCTTGAGCATGCGGTCGAAGTCGCGCGACTGCTCGGCCGCGGACACGGCCAGCTCGAAGTTGTCGAGCACCGGCAGGAGCCTTGCCACCAGCGCCTGGGAGGCGGAGGCGGCCCTTGCCGTCTGCTCGCGCAGGGTGCGCTTGCGGTAGTTGTCGAAGTCGGCCTGGAGCCGGCGCAGGTCGTCCAGGTAGCTCTCGGCCTCGGCCCTGGCCGCGTCGAGGTCGGCGGCGATCACGGCCCCGTCCGCGGCCGCCGGGGCGGCCTCACCGGCCTCGGCGACGGCGTCGGGCGCCTCGTCGGCCCGCTCGGCCACGACCTGGTCCTGGTCCTGGGCGGCCTCGTCCGCCTCGTCGGCCTGGTCCGCCTCGAGGTTCCCGGCGGTGTCGGCCTCGCGCTCGCCTGCCTGCTCGGCGGTCACGGGCTCCTCGGCGTCCGCGTCGTCTGAGGCGTCGGCCTCCCTGGTGTCCGCGTCGTCGGGCTCCCTGGCGTCCGCGTCGTCGGAGGCGTCAGGCTGGCCGCCAGGGCCGGGCTCGGCGGCCCTGGGCTCGCGCGCCTCGGCGGCCTTGGCGTCTGGCGCCTCCGCGGCCTTGGCCTCGCGCGCCTCGGCGGCCTCGCCTTCGCGCTCGCCTCCCTGCTGGGCATCTGTTGTCTGCACGTTGTCCCCTCTGGCCGAGAGGGGAGGCGGGCCGCCTCCCCTCTCCGGTGGCTGGTTCCCGATCAGGCGGTGTCCGTCGGGTTGGCTGTCCCCTCGACCCGCTGGCGGCCGCCGCCGGCCCGAACGGTGATCTTCTTCGGCTTGGCCTCCTCGGCCTTGGGCACGACCACCTCGAGCACCCCGTTCTCGAACGAGGCCTCGATCGCCTCCGCCTGCACCCGGGCCGGGAGGGTGATCGAGCGGCGGAAGCTGCCGTAGCGGCGCTCGACCCGGTGGAACTGCTGCCCGGTCGACTCCTGGGTGAACTGGCGCTCACCCTGGATGGTGAGCAGCCCGTCCTCGAGGGTGATCTCGAGGTCGTCGGGGCTGACGCCCGGCACCTCGACGGTGACAACGTAGGCGTCCCTGCGCTCGGAGATGTCGAGCGCCGGAGCCCACACCCGCTGGCCGGTCTGGCCCTGGCTGCGACCCTGGACGCTCTGGCCGCCGGTGGCCCGGCCGAAGAGCTGGTTCACCTCGTCCTGGATCGCCAGCAGGTCCTGGAAGGGATCCCATCGCGAGACGCTCATGACGGTCCTACCTCCTTCTGGTTCCGGGGGTTCATGCCCCCTTCTGCTGATCCTGGTCGCCCTCGTCGATGATCTCGGCGTCGACCACGTCGCCGTCGCCCTGGGTTGTGCCCTGGTCGGCGGTGGTGGTCGTCCCGGCCTGGGCCTGGCCGGGGCCGGGCTGGGCCTGGGCGTAGACCGCCTCGGCCAGCTTGTAGCTCGCCTGCTGCAGCGCCTCGGTGGCCGAGGTGATGGCGACGGTGTCGTCGCCGGCGAGCTTCTCCTTCAGGTTGGCGAGGGCCTGCTCGACGGTGGCGCGGTCCTCGTCGGAGATCTTGTCGCCGTAGTCCTTGAGGCTCTTCTCGGTCTGGTAGACGAGCTGCTCGGCCCGGTTCTTGGCCTCGGCGGCCTCACGGCGGCGCCGGTCCTCCTCGGCGTACTGCTCGGCCTCACGGACCATGCGGTCGATGTCGTCCTTGGGCAGCGCGGTGCCGCCCGTGATGGTCATCGACTGCTCCTTGCCGGTGCCGCGGTCCTTGGCCGACACGTTGACGATGCCGTTGGCGTCGATGTCGAAGGTGACCTCGACCTGGGGCACGCCACGAGGCGCCGGCGGGATGCCGACCAGCTGGAAGTTGCCGAGCAGCTTGTTGCCGTAGGTCATCTCGCGCTCGCCCTGGAAGACCTTGACGTCGACCTCGGACTGGCCGTCGTCGGCGGTGGTGAACACCTCCGAGCGGCGGGTCGGGATGGTGGTGTTGCGCTCGATCAGCTTGGTCATCACCCCGCCCTTGGTCTCGATGCCCAGCGACAGCGGGGTGACGTCGAGCAGCAGGATGTCCTTGACCTCGCCCTTGAGCACGCCGGCCTGCAGGGCGGCGCCGACGGCGACCACCTCGTCGGGGTTGACGCCCTTGTGGGGCTCCTTGCCGCCGGTGAGCTGCTTGACGAACTCCACCACCATTGGCATCCGGGTCGAGCCGCCGACCAGCACCACGTGGTGGATGTCGGTCAGGCTCTTCTGGGTCTTGGCCTTCCAGTCGGTGACCGCCTTGTCGAACGGGCCGCGCAGGCGCTCGACCAGGTCGGAGGTCATGCGCTCGAACTCGCCGCGGGTCAGCCGCTGCTCCATGTGCAGCGGGCCGTCGGGGGTGGCGGTGATGAAGGGCAGGTTGAGTGTGGTCTCCAGGGTCGAGGAGAGCTCGATCTTGGCCTTCTCGGCCGCCTCCCTGAGCCGCTGCATGGCCATCTTGTCGTTGGACAGGTCGATGCCGTGGTTGTTCTTGAAGGTGGTCAGCAGCCAGTCCACCACCCGCTGGTCCCAGTCGTCGCCGCCCAGGTGCATGTCGCCGGAGGTGGACTGGACCTCGATGACGCCCTCGCCGATGTCGAGCAGGGAGACGTCGAAGGTGCCGCCGCCCAGGTCGAACACCAGGATGGTCTCGTCGCTCTCCTTGTCCAGCGAGTAGGCGAGCGAGGCCGCGGTCGGCTCGTTGATGATGCGCAGGACCTCGAGCCCGGCGATCTCGCCGGCCTCCTTGGTGGCCTGGCGCTGGGCATCGTCGAAGTAGGCCGGGACGGTGATGACCGCCTGGGTGACCTGGTCGCCCAGGTATGCCTCGGCGTCGCGCTTCAGCTTCTGCAGGATGAACGCGCTGATCTGCTGGGGGGAGAACTCCTTGCCGTCGGCGCGGAAGCGCCAGGACGACTCGCCCATGTGGCGCTTGACCGAGCGCACCGTGCGGTCAGGATTGGTCACCGCCTGGCGCTTGGCCACCTCGCCGACCAGCACCTCGCCGGTCTTGGAGAGGGCGACCACCGACGGGGTCGTCCGCGCCCCCTCGGCATTGGGAATCACCGTCGGCTCGCCGCCCTCGAGCGTGGCGACGACGGAGTTGGTGGTTCCCAGGTCGATCCCTACGGCCTTGGCCATCTCATCACCTCAACAAACATGCTGTGGACAGGTTCGAGGCCCAAGATAGATAGTTGAGTGGGTCGTTGTCAAGGTAATGGCTCGCGCCATTTTATCTTGCCGCTGACCTGCGCAGTTACGTCGGTTCGGGAAGTGCTGCGGGGTCGACCGGGACCACCTTGGCCCCGGGCCCGACCCCGGCCGCCCGGAACGCCCCTGCGGCCAGCTCGACCGCGTAGCGGTAGGGCCCGGCCGGGGCGTAGCTCGGGCAGGGGTCGGCCGTGCACGGGGTCATCTCGGCCACGCTGACCACCCGTCCGTCCCCGGCCACGTAGGCGATCGACAGCGGGACCAGCGTGTTCTTCATCCAGTAGGACTCGGCGACGTCGCTCGGGTAGAGGAACACCATCCCGGCCCCGGCCGGCACCTCGCGGCGGCCCATCAACCCCCTGGCCCGGGTGGGCGGGTCGGCCGCCACCTCCAGCCGAACGGTGACCGGGCTGCCGGTGGCTGGTTCCAGCCGGTAGGCCACCGTTCGAGGCCGGCCGCCCGGGGCGGTGGTCGAGGTCGACGGGGCATCGGTCATCGGCCGGGGGCCGTCCCCGCCGACCAGGCCGGCGGCCGAGGCCAGCGCCCAGGCGACCACGGCCCCGCCGGCCAGGACCAGCAGCAGCCCGGCGGCCAGGAGGCCCGCCCGGGCGCGCCTCGGTGTCCGGGACGGGTCGCTCATCTAACCAGCCTATCCGGTGGGGCGGGCGGAGGGGCCGCGGGTGCGCCGGCGCGGCGGGAACGGGACCAGCGGGGACGCCGTGGCGGAGCAGCGGGAACAGCCGGTCGCCGAGGTCGCTGCCGTACACGGATTGCTCACCTCACGAAATTGCTGAGCGGTAGACTCTCGAACGGCCAGCAGAACGCCACCAGGCCGGGAGGACGCGCGATGAAGCTCGCCATCGGGGCCGTGCTGACCTTCTTCGCGGTCGCCCTGGCCGGCCAGCGGGCCGAGCGGGTCACCAGGCTGATCGCCTCCGGCCAGCCGGCCCCCGACCGGTTCCAGGGCGCCTTTGGCCGCCTCCGGGCCGAGCTGGTCGAGGTCTTCGGCCAGCGCAAGCTGCTCAAGCGCCCGATCCCCGGCCTGGCCCATCTCTTCACCTTCTGGGGCTTCGTGCTCCTGCTGACCACCATCGCCGAGGCGTACGGCGAGCTGTTCGACGACCGCTTCGCCCTTCCCGGGATCGGGCGCAGTCCCGTGCTCGGCTTCCTCCAGGACCTGATCGCGGTCGCGGTGCTGGCCAGCCTGGCCGTGTTCGCGGTCATCCGCCTGCGCGAGTCGCCGGCCAGGCGCGACCGGGACTCCCGCTTCTACCGATCCCACACCGGCCAGGCGTGGGTCATCCTCGGCATGATCGCCCTGGTGATCATCACCCTGCTGCTCTACCGGGGGGCGAGGGCGGCCAGGGGCACGTTCCCCTACGACGGCTGGGCGTTCGCCTCCACCACGATCGGGCGCCTGCTGGACGGGCTCTCCCCAAGCGCGCTGCGGGTGCTGGACGAGGGCTTCCTGCTCGCCCACCTGGCGGTCGTGCTCGGCTTCCTGGTGCTGGTCGTGTACTCCAAGCACCTGCACATCTTCACCGCGCCGCTCAATGTCGCCTTCTCCCGCCGCCCCAAGGCCCTCGGGCCGCTCCCCACCCCGAGGATCGACCCCGAGGAGATGACCGAGGAGGACGTCTTCGGCGCCGGCAAGGTCGAGGACCTGCACTTCAAACAGCTGCTGGACCTGGTCACCTGCACCGAGTGCGGCCGCTGCCAGGACCAGTGCCCGGCCTGGAACACCGGCAAGCCGCTCTCGCCCAAGCTGGTCATCACCGACCTGCGCGACCACCTGTTCGAGAAGGCGCCGTTCCTGCTCGGGGAGGCCGACCGGGAGCACCCCGGCGGCAACGACCCAGCCGTGCTGGACAAGGACCTCGTGCAGGACGTGGTCGGCTCCGACGTGCTGTGGTCGTGCACCACCTGCGGAGCCTGCGTCGAGCAGTGCCCGGTCGACATCGAGCACGTCGACACCATCATGGAGCTGCGCCGCTACCAGGTCCTGATGGAGTCCCGCTTCCCCGGCGAGGCCGGCACCATGCTGCGCAACGTCGAGAACGCCGGCGACCCCTGGGGGCTCGGCGCCGGCCAGCGCCTGGCCTGGACCGACGGCCTCGACTTCGAGGTCCAGGTGGTCACCGACAGGATCCCCGACGACGTCGAGTACCTGTACTGGGTCGGCTGCGCGGCCGCCCTGGAGGACCGGGCGCGCAAGACGGCAAGGGCGATCGCCGGCCTGCTCCACCGGGCCGGGGTCCGCTTCGCCGTGCTCGGCCCGCGCGAGTCGTGCACCGGCGACCCGGCCCGCCGGCTCGGCAACGAGTACCTCTACCAGCTGCAGGCCCAGCAGAACATCGAGACCCTGAATTCGGTGAACGCCGCCAAGGTGATCGCCTCCTGCCCGCACTGCTTCAACACCCTGGCCCGCGAGTACCCCCACCTCGGCGGCAACTACCAGGTCATCCACCACACCCAGCTGCTGCGCCGGCTGGTCGACGAGGGCCGCCTGCAGCCGCAGGGACCGGTCGAGGCGACCGTCACCTATCACGACCCCTGCTACCTGGGGAGGCACAACGACGTGTACGACGCCCCACGGGCGGTCCTGGACGCCGTGCCGGGGGTCCGCTCGGTGGAGATGCGCCGGTGCCGGGAGCGGGGGTTCTGCTGCGGGGCCGGTGGGGCCCGCATGTGGATGGAGGAGCGGATCGGCAAGCGGGTCAACCTGGAGCGCACCGACGAGGCCCTGGCCACCGGCGCCGACGTGGTCGGCACGGCCTGCCCCTACTGCATGGTGATGCTCGACGACGCCATCCGGCAGCGGCAGGCGGAGGGCTCGACCAAGGGCGTCCGGGTCCTCGACGTCGCCCAGGTCCTCGAGGAGTCGCTCCATGGCCAGCCGGAGCGCCCGCAGCTGCCCTGACGGCTCGTGTCCGGGCCTCAGGTCGAGGGTTGCTCGCCCAGGTCGGTCAGGACCACCACCGGGTCGCGCCACAGGTAGACGTCGCCCACCGCCTGCGGCTCGCGGCCGAGCAGCTCGGTCAGGAAGCCGATCATGGCCGCCTGGTTCGGCATCGGGCCGACGACGACGCTCCCGACCCGCCAGCGGACGAAGTCATGGGCCAGGGCCCGCCGCCTCGGCCTGGTCAGCCGCGGCGGCGGGGCGCCGGCGAAGATCCGGGTGAAGGTCATCGAGGCCGAGGTCGGGACCGCGTCGAAGCGTGGCTGCTCGCTGTCGCCCCGGGGGCCGATGAAGTAGCCGCCTGGCATCCGGAACCACAGCCCGGCCTCGGCCTGCCAGGTCATCGGCTCGGCGATGCGCCGGTAGGGCCAGGGCAGGACGAGCGTGACGCCGTCGCGGGGCAGCTCGCGGACGGCCGGGCTGGTGAAGAAGGCCGGGGTGGCCACCTTCTCGGCCGGGACGGTGGCCGCCGGCCACAGCGGCACCAGCACCGCCAGCGCGACCGCGACCGCGGCCGGCCGCCGCCAGCCGCCCTCCCGCCACACGGCGTGCAGGAACACGGCCAGCAGCAGGCCGGCGAACAGGGCCGTGAGCTGCGCCAGGCGGGCGGGGATCAGGCTCGGGAGCAGCGGCAGGTCGTCGAAGAACGCCCACGGCAGGGGAATCCCGGTGTCCCGGCCTCCCACCAGCAGCGTCGGCCCGAGCGACAGCACCGCCGC
>DATHIG010000494.1:0-5424 GCA_035490035.1 Actinomycetes bacterium | reverse complement strand
AACGCCTCGTTGGTGACCAGCATGTGGACGAACATCGCGGCCACGATCGCCAGGACCACGGTCGCGACCCACCGGCCCGGGTGCCGGACGGGCACAGCCGTGATGGCCTCCGGCTGTGCCCGCTCGGCTGTTTTCGTCTCGGTCATGCCCGCCCCCGGTCCCGCCGGTCAGGGGTTGACTGCGGGGTTGTCGATGGCGCCCGCCTGGACGCCCCACTTGTCGAGGATCGTCTTGTAGGTGCCGTCGGTGACCAGCGCCTTGACCGCATCGGCCACCGCCTGGGCGAACTCGGTCTGGTCCTTCTCGATCACGTAACCGTACGGCGCCGCGTCGTAGATGTCACCGAGCAGCTCGAGCTGGCCGTTGGTCTGCTTGACCGCGTAGGCGAGCACCGGGGAGTCGGCGAGCATGGCGTCATCCTTGCCGGAGACCACCGAGGCGGTCGCCTGGTCCTGCCGCTGGTAGCGATCGACGGTGATGGCCGGCTTACCCGCGCTCTTGCACGCCTGGTCGCGCTTGGGGAGGTCCTCGGTGTCCTGGACGGTGTTGGTCTGGACGGCGACCTTCTTGCCACAGGCGTCGTCGGGCTGGACTCCGGTGGGGTTGCCCTTCTTGGTCCCCCACTGGGTGCCCGCGCTGAAGTAGCTGACCATGTTGACCTGCTGCTTGCGCTCGTCGTTGATGGTGAACGACGAGATGCCCATCTCGTACTTGCCGGACTGGACACCCGGGATGATCGCGTCGAACGTGGCCGATTGCCACTCGGTCTTCAGGCCGAGCTTGGCCGCGACGGCGTCGAACAGGTCGACGTCGAAGCCGATGACCGTCTTGCCGTCGGTGTCCAGGAACTCGTTCGGCGCGTAGGTCGGGTCGGTCCCGATCAGGATCTTGCCGTCGGATTTGATCTCGGCCGGCACCTTGGCGGCGAGCGCCTCGTCGACCGTCGGGGCCGCGCCAGCGGTCGTCTCGGTACTCCCGCCGCCCGTGCCGTCGTCGCCGCAGCCCGCCATCACCAGAGCGACGGCCAGCACCAGACCAAGGAGCGTTCCGCCGCGCCACCTGCCTGCCCTCATGACTTCCTCCTCTGTCTCCCACCCATCGAACCGAGGGGAACGATATCCGTTCTTGGGTTCCTCCGTTGCCAGCTTGCGAGATGATGCGCCTATGAAGCCACCGGTGTTCGACTACCACCGGCCGGGGACGGTCGCCGAGGCCCTGGCCGTGCTGGCCGAGTTGGGCCACCAGGGCAAGGTCCTGGCCGGCGGCCAGAGCCTTGTGCCGCTGCTCAACATGCGCCTGGCCGCCCCGGCGCACCTGGTCGACATCAACCGGCTGGGCGAGCTCGACGAGGTCAGCTGCGACGCGGACGCGGTCCGGGTCGGCGCCCTGGCCCGCCATGCCCGGGTCGAGCACGACCGGGAGGCGTTCGCCGCGATCCCGCTGCTGCGCCAGGCGATCGGCGACATCGCCCACGCGACCATCCGCAACCGCGGCACGGTGGTCGGCAGCCTGGTCCACGCCGACCCGGCCGCCGAGCTGCCGGCCGTGCTGGTCCTGCTGGGGGGGACGATGGAGCTGGCCAGGGCCGGGAACGGGGGCCGCCGCCAGGTGGCGGCGGCCGACTTCTTCGTCGGGCCGCTGGAGTCGGCCCTGCGCCCGGGGGAGCTGGCCACCGCGGCCGTGTTCCCGCGACCGCCGGCCGGCACCGGCAGCGCCTGGGTCGAGCTGGCCCGCCGCCACGGCGACTACGCCATCTGCGGGGTCGGGGTGCTGGTCACCCTCGACCAGGGGCTCCGGGTCGAGGCGGCGCGGGCGGCCTGCATCTCGGTCGGGCCGGTCCCGGTGCCGATCGACCTGACCGACGCGCTCGGCGGCAAGCCCCACGACGCCGCCGACTGGGCCGCCGCCGGGCGGCTGGCCGCCGCGGCCGTCGACCCCGAGGACGACATCCACGCCACCGCCGCCTACCGCCGCCACCTGGCCGGGGTGCTGACCACCCGCGCCACCAGGGCGGCCGCCGCCCACGCGGCCCAACGAGCGGAGGCGGCCCCGTGAGCACGGAGGGGTTCGGGGAACCCCGGAGGGAGGCCCCAGTGGGCGAGGCTCTGCACCAGACCCGGCTGGTGGTCAACGGGGTGCCGCACACCGTGCGGCTGCCGGCCAGGCGGCTGCTGGCCGACTGCCTGCGCCACGACCTGGGGCTGACCGGCACCCACGTCGGCTGCGAGCACGGGGTCTGCGGGGCCTGCACGGTGCTGGTCGACGGGCTGCCGATGCGCTCCTGCCTGCTGTTCGCGGTCAGCGTCGACGGGGCCGAGATCACCACCGTCGAGGGTTGCCGGACCGCCGACGGGGCCCTTGGCCCGGTGCAGCAGGCCTTCCAGGACTGCCACGGGCTGCAATGCGGCTTCTGCACCCCCGGGTTCGTGACCACCATCACCGCCTACCTGCGCGACCATCCCGACCCGACCGAGGAGCAGGCCCGCCAGGCGATCGGCGGCAACCTGTGCCGCTGCACCGGCTACCAGAACATCGTCGCCTCGGTCCTGCGCGCCGCCCAGCTGCAGGCGCAGGGGTCAGGGGAACCCCGGGGGGCCGCCCCGGCGGATCGGGGCGGCCGGTGACGACGCGGATGTTCGGGGAGCCGATCGCCCGGCGGGAGGACCCGCGGCTGGTCGCCGGCGACGGCCGCTACCTGGACGACCTGGGCAGCGGGGCCCTGGCCGCGGCGTTCGTGCGTAGCCCCCACGCCAGCGCCCGGGTGACCGAGATCGACGTCACCGGCGCGCTGGAGGTCGACGGGCTGGTCGCGATCTACACCTACGAGGACCTCGAAGGCCCGGTCGCGGAGCCGCTGCCCCTGCTGATCCCGCATCCGCGGCTGCACGCCCCCCGCACCGCCTACCCGCTGGCCAACGGGACCGTCCGCCACGTCGGCGAGCCGGTGGCCATGGTGGTCGCCCGCGACCGCTACCTGGCCGAGGACGCCTGCGAGCGGATCGCGGTCGGCTACCAGCCCCTGCCGCCGGTGGTCGGGCTCGACGCCGCCGTCCGGGCCGAGCGCAGCGTCCACGACGACGTGCCCGACAACGTCGCCGCCCGCATGCTCCAGGAGGTCGGCGACGCCCCCGCCGCCATCCAGGCCGCCCCCCACCGGCTGCAGCTGGAGCTGGAGATCGAACGGTCGGCCTCCATGCCCATCGAGGGCAGGGGGGTCTACGCCCGCTGGGACGCCGCCGACCGCTCCCTGCGCGTCTACACCTCGACCCAGACCTCGACCTCGGTCCGGTTCGCGCTCGCGGTCAAGCTGGGCGTGCCGGTGGACCGGGTCGAGGTGGTCGCCCCGGACGTCGGCGGCGGCTTCGGGGTCAAGATCATGCACCCATGGCCGGAGGAGGTGCTGGTCCCGTGGGCCGCGATGCGGCTCGGGCGGGAGGTCAAGTGGACCGAGGACCGGCGCGAGCACTTCGTCGCCTCCGCCCACGAGCGCGGCCAGCGGCACACCGTACGGGTCGGCTTCGACGACGACGGGCGCCTGCTCGGCCTGGACGTCGAGTTCCTCCACGACAACGGCGCCTACACCCCCTACGGGATCATCGTCCCGATCATCACCGCGACCCAGCTGCTCGGCCCCTACAAGCCGGGCGCCTACCGGGTCGAGTTCCGCTCGCTGTACACCAACACCGTGATGGTCACCCCCTACCGCGGCGCCGGACGACCCCAGGGGGTGTTCGCGATGGAGCGGACCATGGACGCGATCGCCGGCTACCTGGGCCGCGACCGGGCCCAGGTCCGCGAGGCCAACTTCATCCAGCCCGAGGAGATGCCCTACGACCACCGGCTGACCTTCCAGGACGGGCGGCCGCTGATCTACGACTCCGGCGACTACCCGGCCACCCTGGCCAAGCTGAAGAAGCTGGTCGGCTGGGAGGAGTTCGAGGCCGTCCGGGAGGAGGCGAGGGCGGCGGGCCGGCGGGTCGGCATCGGGCTGGCCTGCTACGTGGAGGGCACCGGGGTCGGGCCCTACGAAGGCGCCCACGTTCGGGTCGAGACCGACGGCACGGTGCTGGTCGCCACCGGGCTGACCACCCAGGGCCAGGGCCACGAGACGGCGTTCGCGCAGGTGGCGGCCGAGGAGCTCGGGGTGCCGGTCGAGCGGGTCACGGTGGTCACCGGCGACACCCGCCGCTTCAAGTACGCGGTCGGGACCTTCGCCAGCCGGGCCGCGGTGATGAGCGGCAACGCGGTCGCGATTGCCGCCGGCAAGGTGCGCGCGAAGGCGCTGCGGATCGCCGGCGAGGCGCTCGAGGCCGACCCGGGCGACCTGGAGCTGGCCGACGGGATGGTCAGGGTCAAGGGTGCGCCGGGGACCGAGATCGCCCTGCGGACGGTGGCGGTGCTGGCCAACCCGCTGCGCTACGCCTTCGACGAGCAGGCCAGGCTGGCCACCCAGTTCGTGGTCGGGGGCGGCGTCCAGTCGCCGCCGGTGGCCGAGGACGACGAGCCGGGGCTGGAGGCGACCGGCTACTACTCGCCGATCCGGTCCACCTTCGCCAACGGCATGCACGCGGCGGTGGTGGAGACCGACCCGGAGACCGCCGAGGTCCGGATCCTGCGCTACTGCGTGGTCCACGACTGCGGCCGGCTGATCAACCCGCGGATCGTGGAGGGGCAGATCCACGGCGGGGTCGCCCAGGGGGTCGGCGGCGCCCTGTACGAGCGGCTGGTCTACGACCAGAACGGGCAGCTGCTCAACGCCTCGTTCATGGACTTCCTGATGCCCTACGCCTCCGAGGTGCCCAAGATCGAGACCGACCATCTGGAGACGCCGACGCCGCTCAACCCGCTCGGCATCAAGGGGGCCGGCGAGGCCGGCGTGATCCCGGGAGCGGCCGTGCTGGCCGCGGCCATCTCCGACGCCGAGGGGTTCTTCGTCGACCGGATGCCGATCTCCCCGTCGGAGCTGTGGGAGCTTCGGACGCGCAACCGGAAGGGTGATGCATGAAGATCGCCGGCAACGCCACCCTGCACGCGCCCGTCGAGGCGGTGTACGCGGCCCTCAGGGACCCGCGGGTGCTGGTCCGCACCATCCCCGGCTGCGAACGCCTCGAGCAGGTCGGCGAGGACGCCTACCAGATGACGGTCACCGCCGGGGTCGCCTCGATCCGGGGGACCTACGCCGGCGATGTCCGGCTCACCGACCAGCGGGCACCGGACGGGTTCGTGCTCAGGGCCAGCGGGTCCGGCGCCCCGGGGACGGTGTCGGCCGACGTTGCCGTCGAGCTGGCCTCCGGCGACAACGGCACCACCGTGCTGAGCTACGACGCCGACGCGGTCGTGGGCGGCATGATCGGCGGGGTCGGCCAGCGTCTCCTGGCCGGGGTGGCCAAGCGGACCGCCGGGGAGTTCTTCGCCGCCGTCGAC
>DATHIG010000493.1:0-4986 GCA_035490035.1 Actinomycetes bacterium | reverse complement strand
CCGGGGGAACAGCGAGCGAGTTCCAGATCCCGCCGAGGCCGACCAGGCTGCCGACCGTGCCCAATGGCCCGTCGGGCCGCGAGGCGAACGCGGCGGCGCCCTCCGGCCGCACCGGCACCCCTCCCGGGCGCAGCAGGCTCGGCACCAGCCAGGGCGCGTTGACCACCAGCGCCACCCCGGCCACCGTCCCGGTACGCCGAACCGCCCCGGCCCGCGGCCACGGGGGTGCAGCGGCGACGCAGAGCGCGACGGCGGCGGCGATCATGCCGCCCGGCGGGCTGCCCGCCGCGGCCACGGCCAGGGCCAGCACCAGGCGGCGACCCGCCCCGGTGGGGCGGGGGACCGGGAGGCCGGCGCCTGGCCCCGATGACGCAACCCGGAGGTCGGCGCCTCCCCCCGATGACGCAACCCGGAGGTCGATGGCCGCCAGGGCCGCCAAGGGAAGGGCGGCGTAGGAGATGAGCAGGCCCCAGTGGCCCATGACCAGGCGCTCGTAGACGAACGGGTTCCAGACGTAGAGGGCGGCCGCGGCCGCCTGGGCGGCCGGGCGGCGGGTCGGGGTCAGGCGGGCCGCGCCGGTCCCGGCGGCGACCAAGGCTCCCAGCAGCACCAGCTTCTGGACCAGGTCGGCCGGGACCAGTCGGGAGGCCAGCGCGACCAGCAGGTCGCCCGGGACCGCCCTGGCCACCGCAGCCTCGAGGCCGAGCAGGTTCCTGCCCAGCTCCAGGCGGGGCACGAACACCATGTCGTAGGTGAGCACGTAGCCCCTGACCAGCAGCGGGGCCAATGCCAGGAGCGCGAGCGCAGCGGAGACGAGCAGGCCGGCGTTGCGCCCGGCCCACCCCGGCCGGTGATCCCCGGCCGGCGCCTCGGCGCGCCGGCCGGGTCGGGCCCCGATCAGACCGCGCCGGCCGGGCGGCTCTCGCTCTCTGGCCGCCGCAGCCGCCGGCCCTGGGGCGCCCGCAGCAGGAACAGGCCGACCGCGGCCACCACCAGCCCGAGCAGCACCGCACCGACCGGCAGGATGGTGCCGAGCAGCCGCAGCTGGCTGGCCCCGGACGACGCGTCGTCGGCGTTGCCCTTGACGGTGGCGTCGTCGTAGGTCAACACGGCGTCGAGCAGGGTCAGGACCTGCGCACCGTCGGCCGTCTCCAGCACCTGGGTGGCGTCCTGCTGTGCCTTGACGATGATGCCGGTGGCCGGTTCGACCCAGATCGTCTTGAGGTTGGAGTAGACGACATCGGTGGTGACGCTGTCGGCCTCGGGGTCGCCGGCCAGCGACCCGGGAACCTCCTGCTGGCGCAGGGTCACCCGGTCGATGCGCTGCTCGAACCGGTACACCTTGACCCCCTCGACAACCTCCTCGCCCTTGAACTCGGCCGGCGACGCGGCGTTCGCCGGGCCGTCCCAGAACTGGTAGCTCTGCTTCCTGGTGTCGAAGGGGAACTTGAGGGTGAGCCCCTCGTGGGCCGGGTTCTCGCCGCAGCACCTGACCGACTGGCCGGTCACCCGGTCCAGGGCGATGCGCTCCTGGGCGGCGGTGATCACGCCCTTGTCGGCGACGGCGACCGTGCTGTTGAAGGAGTCCCAGACGGCCACCTCGTCGGTGCCGGCCTCGACGTCACCTCTGACGGTGCGGACGTTCTGCAGCTGCGCCCCCTCGACCTCGACCAGCTTGTCGGGGCTGCGGTTGAAGTAGGTCCCGGTGCCGGTGGCCACCGGCTGGGAGTACTGGTCGAGCGGGGCCTTCTTCAGGCGCGGATAGGCGTACAGCCGCTCGACGGCGCCGAAGAAGAACAGGAACAGGCCCAGGAACACCAGCAGGTACCCGACCCGACGACCCACCGTGGCCTCCCGTCAGCCGGCAAATCGGACCTTACCGGCTTCGAACACTACACAAACCAAATGCGAAAACCTAGACTTCCCAGCCTGTGTACGGGCGGCAGCCACAGCGAAGTGGAGCGATGGACCTCGAGGCCTTCCAGGCGGCCCTCGCCGGGCTGTTCGACGGCGACCTGCTCGCCGAGCATCCCGTCGACCGGCGGTTCCGTGATGTCCTGGCCGACGTGCCCGGCATGGCCACCGAGCACAAGCTCGCGCTGCTCAACCTGGCCGCCGCCCACCTGGGGCCGGGCGAAGCCTACCTGGAGGTCGGGTCGTTCAAGGGCCTCTCGCTGATCGGGGCCATGCTCGGCAACCAGGTCCGTCGCTTCTACGCGATCGAGAACTTCCTCGAGTTCAACCTGGACGGTGGCCAGGCCAGGAACGACCTGCTGGCCAACCTTGCCCGCTGGGTCGAGCCGGAGCGCGTCCGGCTGCTGGAGGGCGACTGCTTCGACCTGCTGCGCAGAGACGGGACGCTGGAGGACCCGGTGGGCGTCTACTTCTACGACGGCGCCCACGGCCGGCTCCCCCACTACCTGGCCCTCGGCGTTGCCGAGCGCTGGCTGGCCGATCGGGCCCTGGTGGTGATCGACGACGCCTCCTGGCCGATCGTGGCCCAGGCCACCGACCGCTACCTGGCCGCCCATCCTGGCTACCGGCTGCTGTTCGACCTGGCCGCCGCACACGAGCAGGACCCGCGCTGGTGGAACGGGGTCCGCGTATACGCCTTCGAGCGCGAGCTGGCCCGCCGGGGGGGTTCGGAGGGGGCGCTCCGGCACCCGCGATGGCATCGGAGTGGGGGCAGTCTCGACATGGCCTGGCGGCTGCTGGCCTACCACCTCGCGTACCGGCCCGCCGTGCGGGTCGCCTGGAGGACGCTCCCCCGCCATCCCGCCCTGTGCGCCACCGTGCTGAAGGTTGTGCCCCTGGCGTCCAGGCGGGTCCCGGTGGGCGATGGCAGCCGGTGACCGCGACCGGCTCGTGCTGCTGCCCGAGGCCGCGTCGGCGCCGGCGCGGGTCTCGCTGTCGCGGGCGTTCGTGGTCGTCGCTCCGGCCATGGCGGCCGCCAACGCGCTGAACTACGCCTTCAACCTGGTCATGTCGCGGGCACTGGGCCCCGCCGACTACGGCGCCCTTGGAGCGTTGCTGGCGGTGGTGCTGGTCGGCACCGTGCCCGGGGTCGCCCTGCAGGCGGTCGTGGCCAGGCACGCCGCCCTGGCCGACGACCAGGAGGTGGCCGCGCTCTGGCCGGGGGTGCTGGCCGTGGTGGCCGCCGTAGGGACCGCCCTCGGGCTGCTCGCCCTGGTGGCCAGCCCGGCCCTGCGGGCATTCCTGCACCTGGAGTCGCTCGGCCCCTGCCTCTGGCTGGCCGCGGCCCTGCTCCCCCTGCCGCTCCTGTCCGCCGTCCAGGGGATGCTCCAGGGCCGCGAGTGGTTCGGGGCGCTGGCCGCAGTGCTGCTGGCCGCCGCGGCCGCGCGACTGGCCTGCGGCGTGGGGCTGGTCGAGGCCGGCCTTGGGATCGAGGGTGCCCTCGCCGGCACGGCCATCGGCTCCGCCGCCGCCATCCTGGCCGCTGTGCCGCGGCTTCAGGGCCGGGGAGGCTGGACAGCAGCGCACCGGCGCGGCACGTCGGTCCCTTGGGCACGGCCCCGGTCGCGGCGCTGGGCATGGCTGGGCAGGGGCTGGAAGCGACGGCGGCCGGGCACGGCGATCGGCGGTGAGGTTGCCCGTGCGGCCGCCGGGGTGCTCGGGCTGCTGCTGCTGGCCAACGTCGACGTGCTGCTGGCCCGGCATTACCTGCCCGCAGCGGCGTCGGGGCTGTACGCGGCCGGGGCGATCCTGACCAAGATCGCCTACTGGGCCCCGCAGTTCGTGGTCACCCTGGTGTTCCCCCGGCTGGTGGTCGCGGCCGACCGGCGACGGCTGCTCGGCCGCTCGGCGGCGGTCGTCGCCGCCGCCGGCGCACCCCTGGTCGCCGGCGCGGCGCTCGCCCCCCAGCTCGCCGCCCGCCTCTCCTTCGGGGCGGCCTACCTGGAGGTCGGCCCGGTCCTGCCGCTGTTCGCCGCCCTCGGCACCGGCCTTGCCCTGGTCCAGCTGGTGCTGTTCTCCGGGATGGCGACGGCCGACCGCCGCATGTACCGGCTCCTGCTGGGCGCCGTCGCCGCCGAGGCCGCCGTGGTCGCCCTGTTCCTGCACGACTCGGTCACCGAGATCATCGGCGCCACCCTGGCCGTGGTCGCCGTCCTCCTGGCCGCCGGCCTCGCCCTCCTCGTCCGCGCCCCGGCCGGGAGCCCGGCCCGGTGAGCCGGACGGGTCTGACCCCTGGGGTCCGGGGGACGCCGGAGGGGTCCCCCGGTTGGACCGGCAGCTCTTCCGGAGGGGTGACCCGGTGAACCGGGACCTGTCGCCGGTGCGGCCCGCGGCCGCCGTCGCTGCCCCAGCCAAGCCGCCGCGGCGGGCGCGCGACCTGGCCGAGCCCGCGGCCTACGGGGTGCTCGGCGTCGGCGTGCTGGCCGTGCTGGTGCTGACCGACCGGGGGTGGCTCACCCCCGACACCAGGCCGGAGCTGTACCTGGCCCCGGGCAGGGCGCTGGCGCGGTCACTGACCGCCTGGTGGCCCGACCCCTATCTGGGGCAGCCGAGCTTCGACGCCGGCACCGCCCCGGCCGCGGTGGTCGTCGCGGCCATCCGCGGCGTCGGGGTCGACGCCTGGCTGGCCGTACGCCTGTGGCGGGCGCTGCTGCTGATGGTGGCCGGCTGGGGCGCGGCCAAGCTGTTCGGAGTGGTCGCGCCCGAGGGGGGCGCCGCCGGCCGGGTCGCCGCGGCCGCCACCTACGTCGCCAACCCCTACGTGGTCGTGGCCGGCGCCACCACCCCGGTCCTGCAGCCCTACGCCCTGCTCCCGTGGCTGCTGGTCGCCCTGGCCTGGAGCGTCCGCGACCGGCGCTCCTGGCGCGGCCCGGGCGCCTTCGCGCTCGCCTTCTTCCTGTGCGGCGGCACCAACGCCGGCGTCGTGCCCGGCTTCATGCTGCTGGCCGTGCCCTGCTACCTGGCCTACGCCCGATTGGCCGGGGGGGTCCGATGGCGGGCGCTGCTGGCGCC
>DATHIG010000492.1:0-2443 GCA_035490035.1 Actinomycetes bacterium | reverse complement strand
CGCTCGTCGGCTTCCCGGCGCAGGTCGTCCGCGCGCCGTATCGAACTTGAGGCGCCCGACCACACTGAACGGAGCGTCGTTCCCACTTGCCTGCTATTCCGACCACCACTACCCGTCCCCCTCTGACCCCCCGGCCCGCGGTGGCCGTGCCAGATCGCTCCTTTGCGGAGCTCGGCGTCCCCCGGGCCCTGGTCGCGGCGCTGGCCGCCCGCGGCATCACCACGCCCCGCCCGATCCAGGCCCGCGCCCTGCCCGATGCGCTGGCCGGCCGCGACGTCCTGGGCCGGGCCGAGACCGGCTCGGGCAAGACCCTGGCCTTCGGGCTGCCGCTGCTGGCCCGCACCGCCGCGGCAGGCGCCGGGCGGCTGCCGCGACGGCCTCGGGCCCTGGTGCTGGTCCCGACCCGCGAGCTGGCCAACCAGGTCCACGACGAGCTCGCCCCGCTGGCGGCGACGCTGCGTCTCCGCATGCTGGCCGTCTACGGCGGCGTGTCGCTTCGCGGCCAGGTCCAGGCGCTGGCGCGTGGGACCGATATCGTGGTGGCGACCCCCGGGCGGCTGCTCGACCTGCTGCGCCAGGGGGCCTGCTCACTGGACGAGGTCGCGGCGGTGGTGCTGGACGAGGCCGACCACATGGCCGACATGGGCTTCCTGCCGGCAGTGACGTCGCTGCTGGACCGTGTGCCGACCGGAGGGCAGCGGCTGCTGTTCTCGGCCACCCTGGACGGCCAGGTCGACACCCTGGTGCGCCGCTATCTCGCAGATCCCGTTCGGCACATGGTCGGGCCCGCCGCGGCGGTTGCGCTGATGGACCACCATGTCCGCGTCGTCAGCGCCGCCGACCGCAAGGTCGCGGTCGCCGGCGAGCTCGCGGCCCGTCCTGGTCGGGTCCTGATCTTCGTGCGCACCAAGCACGGCGCCGCCCGGCTGGCGCGCCAGCTCGGCCAGGCCGGCGTACGGGCCGGCGCCCTGCACGGCAACCTGGCCCAGAGCGCCAGGGCGCGGGCCCTGGCCGCGTTCGCCTCCGGCAAGGTGCCGGTGCTGGTGGCCACCGACATCGCCGCCCGCGGCATCCACGTGGAGGGCATCGACCTCGTCCTGCACTACGACCCACCGACCGAGGCCAAGGCGTATCTGCACCGGTCCGGACGCACCGCCCGCGCCGGAGCCGCCGGCACCGTGGTCACCCTGGTCCTGCCCGAGCAGGCCGCCGACGTGGCCAGGCTGCACCAGCGCGCCAACATCACCGTCTCGCCCCTCCCCGGCGGCCCGGCCACATCAGCGCACCGGCCGGAGGTCAGGCACCGGCCCAGCCGCCAGCGCCGCCGACGCTCGATCCCATCGGGGAGCGCCGCGGCCGCCAGATGAGCGAGCCGGTCGAGGTGCTGGGCTCAGTCGTCCACCGCGGGGCGTAGGGGTGCCCCGACGCTGTGGAGATGGCGGACCGCCTGGGCGTAGGAGCCGAACAGGCTGGCCTCGGCATAGGGCAGGCCGTGTTGCCTGCAGAACGCCCGGATCAGCGGCTGGGCGTGGCGCAGGTTGGGTCGGGGCATGTTGGGGAACAGGTGGTGCTCGATCTGGTAGTTCAGCCCGCCGAGCAGGAAGTCGACCAGGCGGCTGCCGCGAACGTTGCGGGAGGTCAGCACCTGGCGGTGGACGAAATCCAGCTCCTGGTCGGCGGTCAGGGTCGGCATCCCCTTGTGGTTGGGCGCGAACGAGCAGCCCAGGTACAGGCCGAACAGGCCCTGCTGGACCACGATGAACGCCACCGCCTGCAGCGGTGTCAGCACCAGCGCCAGGGCGGTGATGTAGCCGGCCACATGCACCAGCAGCAGCAGCCCCTCGACGGTGTTGGCCCGGCCCCGGCTGGCGAGGATGGCCTTGCTGCTGGCCAGGTGCAGATGGGCCGCCTCCAGCAGCAGCAACGGGAAGAACAGCCAGGCCTGGTGGCGGGCGATCAGCCGGACCAGCCCGTGCTTGGACCTGGCCTGGTCGGGGGTGAACGCCAGCGCGGTGATGCTGATGTCGGGGTCAAGGTCCTCGTGGTTGGGGTTGCTGTGGTGGCGGTTGTGCTTGCCCACCCACCAGTCGAAGCTCACCCCGACCAGCAGGTTGCCGTGGGCCAGCCCGACCAGGTCATTGGCCCGCCGGGACCTGAAGATCTGCCGGTGGCCGGCGTCGTGGCCGAGAAACGCCAGCTGGGTGAACACCACCGCCAGGTAGGCGGCGGTGACCAGCTGCCACCACGACTCCCCAACGATGACGAACACGACCCAGCCGCCGGCCAGCAGGCCCAGGTTGACGCCGATCTTGGCGGCGTACCAGCCGCGCCGCCGCTCCAGCAGCCCGGCCTGCCTGACCTGCCGGGAGAGCTGGGTGTACTCGCTCCAGCGGCCCTTGGGTGCCGACTCCGGTCGGGCAGTCGACTCTTGGTTCAGGCTCAT
>DATHIG010000491.1:0-3937 GCA_035490035.1 Actinomycetes bacterium | reverse complement strand
TGACTGGTCGGCGGAGCTACAGCTGGAGCGGCCGGATGGCGGCCGGGTCGCTGGCCAGGACCTGGCCGAGCTGGCCGCGGGAGCTGATGGCCAGCTTGGCGAAGACCTTGCCCAGGTGGTACTGGACCGTGCGCGCACTGATGGACAACCGGGCGCCGATCTCCGGATTCGACAGCCCCGCGCAGGCTAGCTGCACGCGGACGCGGGTCCGGCCGAGCCGGTCGATCGACTCGCGGTAGCAGCGCTCGGCGGCCTCGCCCTCGCTGAGGAGGGCACGGACGCGCGCTTCGATGCCCAGCGCCCACTCCGACGGTGTCGTACGCGTGCGTTCCGACAGCCACTGGCGCGGCCCTGACCAGCGCGACCTCACCGGTCCTGGCCGCCGCCTCAGCCAGCTCGGGCACGACATACGGCCCGTACCCGAGCTGGTCGCGCTCGAACGCTCGTCTGGCGGCGTCGCGCGCCGTGTCGTGGCGACCCAGGCCGTTGTAGAGCACCGAGCTCGCGTAGTCCGCGAAGCTGACCATCCTGCCCAGACCGCGTGCGGTCGCCGCGCGCGCGGTGACCCTCGATCAGCTCCGACGCCGCGGGTTCCCGGCCCCGCCAGGCCGCGAGCGCCATCGCCGCATACCCAACCGGCGGGTTCCCGGTCACCTCGGCGATCAGGCGATCATCTTCGAGTAGCCGTGCCGCCGTGGCCAACTCCCCCGGTCGGCGTCTGTCCGGGACCACCACTACGCCGCCTCCAGCACGCCGCGGTATGACCCGCCGCTCGGCGCCAGCTGCTCGGCCATCTCGATCGAGGCCTCGATGGGCAATCTCCTGATCGAGGGACAACCAAAGTAGCCTGAACCCAACAAACCAGGCAGTCAAGCAACTCCTTTGATGAACCCGCCTTTCATCTGATGCTGTCCACGGGGCGCGGCTGCGGCCCTGAGCGTCGACTGGCCGCGACCGGCGCCGTGGCTCCTGGTGTTGCTGCTGGCGGTCCTCTCCGCGGTCTGGTCCTTGCCGTCAGCCGGTTCCTGCGCGCCGACGCCCTGGGCGAACCATGACCGGCGCGCTCACTGGCGAGTGCTGCGGCCGAGGGATGAAGCGATGTGCAGCAACGATGAATCGTCATGGTCGGCCCGCCAGACCAGGGTCGACATGCAGCCTGCAGACACAGCGACCGCCAGACGATAGTGTGCCCGTCGAGCGCGGCCACGTTGACAGCTGAACCGTACCGTTCCTCCAGGATTGGGCGGATTCCGGACCGGGTGTTGCGACCTCTTCCGTGGCCAACCGCTCGGGATACCCGGGCCGCCGCGGCAGCCAATTGGGCTGCGGGGACGCCGCTGCCTCGAAAGGACGGCCGGCCGTGATGCTTGCGGCCTGGAACCAGCGATACGAACCAGTCGCCGACAACCTCGCCCTGTCGGCCCTCGTGGCGGCGTTGCCGGTCATCGTCCTGCTCGGACTGCTCGGGCTGTTGAGGGTCAGGGCCCACTACGCCGCGCTGGCCGGTTTGGCCACCGCCTTGCTGGTCGCGCTGCTGGTGTACGGGATGCCGGCACCGATGGCGACGGCGGCCCTGGTCAACGGGGCGCTTTTCGGGTTGTTCCCCATCGGCTGGATCGTGCTCACGGCGATGTTTGTGTACGACATCACCGTCGCGACCGGCGCGTTCGAGGTGGTCAAGGGCTCGATCGCCGGGATGGCGTCCGACCGGCGCATCCAGGTCCTGTTGATCGCGTTCTGCTTCGGTGCCTTCCTGGAGGGCTCAGCCGGGTTCGGCACCCCGGTCGCGATGAGTGCGGCCATGCTGATCGGGCTCGGCTTCCGGCCCGTGCCCGCGGCCGGGCTGTCGCTGATCGGCAACACCGCCCCGGTCGCGTTTGGGGCCATCGGCACTCCGATCCTCACCCTGGCCGGGGTGACCAACCTGCCGGTCGACACCTTGAGCGCGATGGTCGGCCGCCAACTGCCGTTCTTCGCCCTGATCGTGCCCTTCTGGCTGGTCTGGGCGCTTGCCGGACGCAAGGCCACCCTCGAGGTCTGGCCGGCCGCGCTCACCGCCGGCGCCTCCTTCGGTCTGGTCCAGTTCCTGGTCTCCAACTTCATCGGCCCGGAGCTGGTCGACATCCTGGCCTCGCTGGTCTCGATCGGGTCACTGCTGCTCCTGGTCCGGTTTTGGCAACCGCGGTCGATCTGGCGCTTCGAGCACGAGCGCGACGACGCCCCGTCGACGGCCACCCAGCGGCCGGAGGGCCCAGGCGCCGCCAACCGCCGCAGCCCGACCGACACACCTGCCCTCGCCCGGCAGGACACGCGACGGGCCTGGGTGCCGTGGGTGATGCTCGGCGTGAGCGTCTTGCTCTGGGGGCTGCCGCAGGTCAAGGGCCTCCTGAACGACATCTACAGCGCCAGCATCAGCGTCCCCTTCCTCGACATGGAGGTCGTCAGGGTCCCACCGGTGGTTGCCACACCCTCACCGACCGCCGCCGTGTTCGCCTGGACTCCGCTCTCGGCGACTGGGACCGCTCTGCTGTTCACCGCGATTGGCGCCGCGCTGTACCTGCGGCTGCGGCCGGGCGAGGTCGGGCGGATCCTCCTCGGCACCTTGCGCCGCGTGAAGACCTCGCTGCTGACCATCGCGGCCATGCTGGCCATCGCCTACACCAGCCGCTTCGCCGGGCTCGACGCCTCCATGGGGCTGGCATTCGCCTCTACCGGGGCGCTGTTCGCCTTCTTCTCGCCCCTCCTCGGGTGGCTCGGGGTGGCCCTGACCGGCAGCGATACGTCGTCCAATGCCCTGTTCGGCAACCTGCAGCAGATCACGGCCCAGCAGGCGGGGCTGAGCCCGGTCCTCACCACGGCCGCGAACTCCAGCGGCGGAGTGATGGCCAAGATGATCGACGCCCAGAGCATTGTCGTGGCCGGTGTCGCCACTGGGCAGCAGAGCAACGAGGGCGAGATCCTGCGCTACGGCTTCTGGCATGCGGTCGCGCTCGGCTGCCTGATGGGCGTGCTGGTATTCCTGCAGTCGAACCTGCTTTCCTGGATGATCCCCGGGTAGCTGCCCCGACCGCCCGACGTGGACCGACGGGGAACACGAGGGGATCCCGAGCTCCTGGCCCTTGACGTGGGCTCACGACCGGGCAGACTGGCAACGACAGCAGGGGCAAGATCGATGGTCGATCAAGATCCTCATCCACTACGAGGACCTCGGCTCGGGAGCGCCAACACCGGCGACAGGGCCCGCGCTGGTGAGACACAGCAGCTTGCAGTGGGTGGTCTCTCGCCTCGGTGGTGACGATGTCGAGAAGTGATCTGGGGCCACAGCTGCGTGGCCGGCGCAAGGAGTGCGCGGCGCTGGATCGGCTGATGGAGAATGTGCGGGGGGGTCAGAGCCGGGTACTTGTCCTGCGCGGCGAGGCGGGGGTCGGCAAGACCGCGTTGTTGGAGTACCTGCAGGGGCAGGCGTCAGGCTGTCGAATCGCGCGCGCGGCGGGAGTCGAATCCGAGATGGAGCTCCCGTTCGCCGGGCTGCATCAGCTCTGCGCACCGATGCTGCATCGTCTGGGGCGTCTGCCGGGACCACAGAGCGATGCGCTCGGCGCGGCGTTCGGGCTGCGCGAGGGGGACGCCCCGGATCGCTTCCTAGTCGGCCTGGCCGTCCTGAGCCTCCTCTCCGACGTCGCCGAGGAGTACCCCCTGGTGTGCCTGGTGGACGATGCCCAGTGGCTCGACCGGGCCTCGGCGCAGGCGCTCGCCTTCATGACCCGCCGTCTGGTAGCGGAGTCGGTCGCCGTGGTCTTCGCGGTGCGCGAGTCAGGCGACGAACAGGACCTGACGGGCCTACCGGAGCTCCTGGTCCACGGCCTGGCCGACCCTGACGCGCGGGCGCTCCTTGCGTCGGTGATCACCGGCCCGCTGGACGAGCGGGTGCGCGACC
>DATHIG010000490.1:0-2356 GCA_035490035.1 Actinomycetes bacterium | reverse complement strand
ACTCGTCCGCCCCCCACAGGCCCTCGCCGTCCGTGACCGCGGAGTAGGTGCACAGGTCCATCCCGTAGACCGACACGATGACGCCGCCGATGAAGTCCGCCTCAGTCGCCAGAGGTGTCTGGCCGAGCAGGTACGAGGTGTCGTGGACGTGGATCGCCCGGCCGACCACCGTGTAGTCGATGCCCGCCTTCGCGGCCAGGTCGTCAATCTCCTCGAACACCGTCTTCTGGTAGGGCAGCGTGTGGCGCGAGGTCCGCGCGGTGTCCGCCTCGGTGTGAATCTGGAGGTAGGGCAGCACATTGATCGGCGGGTCCAGCGCCTCTTTGCGAGCCAGTTCGGTGCGCAGGATGTGCCCGATCCGGTCGGTGCCGTAGGCGATGTTCGGGTAGGCGTTGTTGTACTCGCCGCGCATGATCGTCCGGTACGGCCAGAACATCACGTCCTTGGCAGCGATCTCGACATCGTCGTTGCTGTAGGAGATGCGGGTGATCGGCCCCTCCCAGACCCGCTGCCCGTCCCGGTAGATCACCAGGACGTGGCGCACCGGCTCGACGTTCGCCAGGTCCGCACAGCAGTCGGCCGAGGTGGGGATGTGGACGAGCGCATCGGAGATGCCGTCACGCAGTCGCCCGTAGGCAATGGACGTGGTGCGGTCGATGGGGAACAGCCGAGTGACGGCACCCCGGTCGAAGATCGCAGCCGTGTTGAAGCCGCAGCCCAGCACGGTTACTCCTTCCGAGCGGTTACGAGTTCGAGTTCCACGACCGCGTAGGTGCCAGTCTCCACGTCCCGCAGGCCGAAGTCGTCCACCCATAGATCGCCCGACGCCTGCGTGGTGTCCCGGCTCAGTCTGGCGATCATGCTCACGGCGTCCGCGACGACGTTGATGGTGACGAACTGCCAGTTCGGGTCGGGGATCGCCTGCACCGACCCAGCCTGCTCCAACGCCAGGCTGACACGGGCGACCGGCGACTTGACCCACATGCTCAGCGAGTAGGCACGCCCCGGCGTCAGGCCGTCCAGGACCACCTGCGGCCGGTCCGTCGAACCGAGCGGCCAGTTGACCCTCATCGAGGCGGTGGACGAGGCGTACTGCGCGGTGTCCCGCGTCAGGACCGCTCGCGGCGACCCGTCGTTGACGCCGTTGGTCCAGGCACCGAGGCTGGTGGTGAACGAGGAACTCGGGCTGGTCGCACCCACGGTGAACCAGTTGACGGGCTGCTCGCCACCCGTGAACTCCACGGTCATCCAGTAGTCCATGCCGCAGGTGATGGCCGCCCACTGAGCGGGCTGACCGGTGCCGGAGAACACCAGGTGCGAGGCCGGGTAGGAGTTGCCCGCGGTGTCCATGATGTAGATGGTCTGGTTCATCCCGTCGATGACCATTTTCGAGTTCGGCGGGATGTAGGTGATGGTCAGGTCGCCACAGAACCCACACGGGTCCAGGTCGGAGACCTTCTGGTCGAAGCCGAGCGGGGCCGCGTACAGCCGCAGCCGGACCCAGCGGGCCGCGTCCGCGCCCGTGGTCAACGTGATGATGAGGACGGCGTCAATCGCCTCAGGGACACGCTCAGCCGGGATGAAGACGGAGTAGCCGGACAGCCACGGCTCTGGCGGCTGGAGCGAGTTGCCCACGTCGGGCGGACGGGGTGGCGGGGGAATGTAGGGAGCCAGCGGGTCGGTGATCGTCGCGGGCGGCGTGTAGGGACACTGGGGCAGTCGCGGTGGCGTGGTGTCGATGGTCAGGCTGGCGGTGCGCTCGACCGTCGTCGTGCCGATGGTCGAGCCGAGGTAGTCCATCGGGCCGTAGATGAACGGGGTGGCCGCAGTCATGTTGAACTCGACCAGGTCCATCCAGGCCCCGGACGGGAGTTGGCCGTACTGCTGGATGATGTTCGGCCCCTCGATCAGGGCCACGTCGCGCACCGTGCGCAGGTAGTAGTCGCCCTGCGTCAGGTCGGCCGGACAGGAGGCGAAGAAGCACATGTCGTCGCCGTTGCAGCCCGGCCCGCTGTTCAGGCAGCGCGAGCCCGCCAGGGTGTTGTTGAACCAGGCCCGCCCCTTGACCAGCGCGATGCGGGTCTGGGCGATCAGGACGCCGGTCACCCGGATGTCCTTGGTCTCATGGCGGGGCGTGGAGATGAACCCGCCGTCACCGCTCATCTGGGTGATGGTCGCGGTCAGCGTCGAGTCGTACAGCCCCTCCATGCTCATCGGGTAGAACCCGTAGAAGTCGCCCAGGTCCGGCTCGTCATCCGCAACCCACGGGGCGTTGTCGTCCACCGGGTTGTTCTTGTACGGCGCGTCCCCGAGCGCCTCCGCCAGGGTGTCGCACTCGTCGCAGCCGGACACGTCG